>NZ_JBEZEH010000287.1:0-6925 GCF_040648775.1 Micromonospora sp. NPDC049089 | reverse complement strand
GGCCGCCGTGGAGATCCGCGGCGCCGGCGACGACCAGGAGATCCGTTTCCTGTCCGGGGGCAACCAGCAGAAGGTCGTGCTGGCCCGATGGCTCGCGCTCAACCCGCGGATCCTGCTCTTCGACGAGCCGACCCGAGGCATCGACGTGGGCGCGAAATCAGCCATCCACGATCTCGTCCGCCGCCTCGCCCGGGATGGCGCGGCCGTGCTGATGATCTCGTCCGATCTACCGGAGCTGCTGGGAATGAGTGACCGGATCGTCGTCATGCGGGACGGCCACGTCGCGGGTGAGCTGCCCGCCGGCGCGACCGAAGAGGAGGTCGTCGCGCTGGCGGTCGGCACGGCACGTGAGGTTGTCGCATGAGCGCTCTGTCGCTGCTGCCGGCCCGGCGTTCCGTACCGGGCGTGTTCGTGGCCCTGACCCTGACCCTGACGATCGGTTGGCTGGTCGTCCTGCTCGACGGTGGTCAGCTCTTCAACCAGTCCACGACAGTGAGTCTGCTGCATGTCGCGGCCGGCCTCGGGCTGGTCGCGGTTGGCCAGACCCTTGTCATCCTGGGGGGCTCGCTGGACCTCTCGGTGGCGTACGTGATCAGTCTCAGCACCCTCGTCGCGGCCGAGACGATGAACGGCAGCGACGGCGCGGTGCTGCCGGCGATCGGCCTGGTGCTCGTCGTCAGCGCCGGTGTCGGGTTGCTCAACGGGCTCCTCGTCACCAGGTTCCGGGTCAACGCGTTCATCGCGACCCTGGGCGTCGGGTTGCTGCTCAAGGGTTATCTCGACAACGGCTACGACGGCCCGGCCGGCACCACCGCACCCTCGCTCGTGCAGGCGCTCGGCTATCAGCGGGTCGGGCCGGTGCCGGTGTCGTTCCTGCTGTTGATAGCGGTCACCGCGGCGGCCTGGTTCGCGCTGTCGCGGACCCGCTTCGGCCACCACCTGGTCGCCGTCGGCGGCGACCCGGAGGTGGCACGGCTCTCCGGCGTCCGCAACGACCGGGTCCTCGTCACCGCCCACGTCCTGTGTTCGATGTGCGCGGGGCTGGCCGGCATCTACCTCGCCAGTCGGCTCGGCTCGGGCGCCCCCCGGGTCGGCACCGAGGGCCTCTACGACCTGGAGTCGATCGCCGCGGTGGTGATCGGCGGAACCGCCCTCGCCGGTGGGCGCGGCGGTGTCATCGGCACGGTCGGCGGGGTGCTGCTGCTGGCCAGCATCGACGCCATCTTCAACCAGCTCGAGGTCGACGCCTTCTTCAAGCAGGTGATCCGGGGCGTCATCATCATCGCCGCGGTCGCCGTCTACGCCCGCCGGGCCATGCGAAAGGCGGCCTAGCCATGCAGACCGTCCAGCCCCGTTCTCTGCCACTGCGTCTGCCGCGGCTGCGTCCCGGTGGCGTCCTGCCGATCCTCGCGATCCTCGCGGTGCTGTTGGTGCTCGTCGGCATTCGTCAGCCCGACTTCCTGGCCCCGCAGTCGCTGATGTCCTTCCTCGGCCGTTCGGCCCCGATCATCCTGCTCGCCGCCGGCCAGTACTTCGTGATCGTGTCCGGCGAGTTCGACCTGTCGGTCGGTTCCCTGGTCACCGCCCAGGTGGTGGTGGCCGCCCGGCTGATCGACAGCGACCCGGCGCGTACCTGGCCGGTGGTGCTGCTCCTGCTCGCCTTCGGCGCACTGGTCGGGCTGGTCAACGGCCTGATCACGACACGGCTGCGGGTGCCGTCTTTCATCACCACCCTCGGCATGTTCCTGATCCTCGTCGGCGCTGTCTACCTGTGGTCCGACGGCGCACCGAAGGGTGGGCTCTCCGAGGAGTTCCGGCGGTTCGGTCGGCGGGCCTTCGAGGACGTGCCGGTGCTGGGCCGCGTGCCGTACGCGCTGGTGGTCCTGGTAGTCCTGGCGGTGGCGGCCGTGCTGCTGATGCGCTCGGACTTCGGCCGGACGCTGGTCGCCGTCGGCGACAACCCGCGTACCGCCGAGCTCAGCGGCGTACGCGTCTGGCGTACCCGGACCTTCGCCTTCATCCTCAGCGGGCTCGCGGCGGCGGTGGCGGCAATCCTCCTGGGCGGCTACAGCGGCGTGTCGTTCCAGGCCGGCGCGGGCCTGGAGTTCGGTGCGATCACCGCTGTCGTCCTTGGTGGAGTGGCGCTCGGCGGAGGTCGCGGCGCGGTCGTCGGGGCGATGCTCGGCGCGCTGACCCTCGAACTGCTGTTCGCCCTCATGAATTTCTACGGCGTCTCCGGCGCCCTCAGGTCGACCGTCCAGGGCGCGATCATTCTGCTCGCCGTGGCGGTCTCGGCAACCCGTTCTTCGTCGAGATAAAGGGGAAACCATAGTGCGACGTTCCATGGCGGCCATTGCCGCTGTCACCCTGCTGTCCCTTGCCGCCTGTGCCACCGACGAGCCGGCCGCGAGCCCGTCGGGAAGCGCGTCCGCCGCCACTGGTTCCGGCACCGGAGACCAGTCGAAGTTCTTCGTGCAGGCCGACTACGACGCCGAGTTGGCGCTGCTCGACGCGGCACCCACGGGCCCGGCCGACAAGCCATGGGAGCAGGTGCTCAACCCCACGATGGTCGACACCGCCAAGTTCAAGAAGAACGGCCCGCACAAGATCTGCTTCTCGAACGCGGCGCTGAACAACCCCTGGCGGCAGGTCGGGTTCAAGACCATGCAGGCCGAGGTCGAGGCGCAGAAGAGCCGCATCAAGGAGTTCGTGCACGTCGACGCCGAAGGTAAGGACCAGAAGCAGATCGCTGACATCAACGACCTGCTCGGCAAGGGCTGCGACGCGCTCATCGTCTCGCCGAACACCACCGCCACGCTCACCCCGGCCGTCGAGGCGGCCTGCAAGGCGGGGCTGCCGGTCGTCGTCTTCGACCGCGGTGTCAACACGAAGTGCCCGGTGACGTTCATCAACCCCATCGGCGGTTACGGGTTCGGCCACGTCGGGGCCGAGTTCGTCAGCCAGAAGATGAAGCCCGGTGGCAAGGTCCTCGCCCTGCGGATCCTGCCGGGCGTGGACGTCCTGGAGACCCGCTGGTCGGCGGCGAAGGTGGCGTTCGACAAGGCGAAGGTCGACGTCGTGGGCGTCGAGTTCACCGACGGTGACCCGGCCAAGACCAAGAAGATCGTCGACGACTACATCCAGCGGTACGGCACGATCGACGGTGTCTGGATGGACGCCGGAGCGACGGCCGTCGCGGCGGTCGAGGCGTTCCAGGACGCGGGCAAGCCCGTTCCGCCGATGAACGGCGAGGACCAGCTCGACTTCCTGAAGATCTGGAAGGACAAGAACCTCACCGCTATCGCACCGACCTACCCGACCTACCAGTGGCGGACACCGATTCTGGCGGTGCTGCAGATCCTCGACGGCAAGCAGGTGTCCAGCCCGTGGAAGCTGCCACAGCCGACCGTCACGCAGGACAACCTCGACAAGTACCTCGACCCGAGCATGCCGCCGCTGCACTACGCGATGTGCGGCTGCACCGACCTGCCCGGCTACCCGCAGCGCTGGAAGTAGGAACCGATGTACGCCATCGGCGTCAACCCGTGGGTGTGGGCCTCGCCGGTCGACGACAAGGCCCTGGCCGAGCTGATCCCGCGGATCGCATCGTTCGGCTTCGACGCGGTCGAGTTGCCGATCGAGCAGCCCGGTGACTGGGATCCGGTCCGCACCCGGGACCTGCTGGCCGAGCACGGTCTCGTCGCCGCCGGCGTCTGCGCGGTCACCCCGCCCGGACGGGACCTGGTGGACGCCGCGCCAGCGGTCGTCGAGTCGACGGTGGCGTACCTGATGCATTGTGTGGAGAACGCGGCGGCCGTCGGCGCTGGATGCGTCGGCGGCCCCGTGTACGCCTCGGTCGGCCGCACCTGGCGGATGTCGCCAACGGCCCGCGCGGCCTGCTACGCGGAATTCCGGCGGGCCCTGGCACCGGTGGCCGAGCAGGCCGGTGAGTTGGGCGTGAGCATCGGTGTCGAGGCGTTGAACCGCTACGAGACGAGCGTCGTCAACACGATCGAGCAGACGATCGAGTTGATCGACGGGCTACCGCCGAACGTCGGCATCATGATCGATACCTACCACATGAACATCGAGGAGGCCGACCCCTACGCGGCCCTCGCCGTCGCCGGCCGGCACATCAAGCACGTCCAGGTCAGCGGCACCAACCGGGGCGCTCCGGGTGCCGACCACTTCGACTGGCCCCGGTTCTTCACCGTCCTGCGGGACACCGGTTACCAGGGCTCGATCTGCATCGAGTCGTTCACCGCGGAGAACGAAACCATCGCCACCGCCGCGGCGATCTGGCGTCCGTTGGCCCCCTCGCAGGACCGTCTCGCCACGGACGGCCTGCGCTATCTCCGGGAGATCCTCGGATAACTGCCCGACCCGTCACCCCCGCGCTGGTCGAGGCCGCTCCGCCACCCCACCCCGTTCTCATGTCAGGAGCACCATCCCGTGTCCTCGTCCCTTTCGCCGCTGCGCCGACTGCTGGCCGGCGCCGCCGCGACAGCGGTGACCGCGCTGGTCGCGGTAACCGCCTCGGCGTCCCCGGCCTCCGCGGCCACCACCACCCTCTACGCGTCGCCCTCCGGCACCGGCACCGCGTGTTCCGCCAGCCAACCGTGTTCGCTGACCGCCGCCCAGACCGCGGTACGGGCGATCAACAGCGCGATGTCCGGTGACATCGTCGTGGAGTTGGCCAACGGGGCGTACCGGCTCTCGTCACCGCTGCGGTTCACCGCGGCCGACTCGGGCAACAACGGCTATCAGGTGATCTGGCGGGCGGCCTCCGGCGCGCGTCCGACGATCACCGGCGCCCGGGCGGTCACCGGCTGGTCGCTCGTCGACTCCGGAAAGAACATCTGGCGGGCCAACGTCGGCGCAGGGCTCGACTCCCGTCAGCTCTACGTCAACGGGACCGTCGCCACCCGGGCACGCACCGCCGTGAACCGCTCCGACTTCACCTTCACCACGTCCGGCATGCGGTTCACCAACAGTGCGCTGAACTACCTGAACAACCTCGGCAACCAGAACCGGGTCGAGGTGGAGAGCGTCGGCTCGTTCACCGACCGGTACTCGCCGGTGCAGAGCATCAGCGGAAACTTCCTGACGATGCAGCAGCCGGCGTGGAACAACAACACCTTCGGGTTCGACACCCTCTCCAGCCCGCACCGCGCCGGTCCCTTCTACCTGACCAACGCGTACGAGTTCCTGGACTCGGCGGGGGAGTGGTACCTCAACCCGAGCAACGGCCAGCTCAACTACATCCCCCTCGCCGGGCAGAACATGAGCTCGGTCAGCGTCGAGTTGCCACAGCTACAGTCCCTGGTCAACGTCGGCGGCACCCTCAGCGCGCCGGCGCACCACATCTCGTTCAGCGGCATCACCTTCACCGGCACCAGCTGGCTCGGCCCGAGCAGCAGCAACGGTTTCGCCGACCAGCAGACCGGTGCCCACATCACCGGCACCTGGTCCCGGCCCTCCGACGCGCTGACCTCCTGCCAGGCCGGCTGCCCCCAGTTCGAGGCCACCCGGCCGAACTGGAACCAGATGCCCGCCGCCGTGCAGGTCTCCGCTGCCAACACCATCACTTTCAGCGACTCCCAGTTCGTCAACCTCGGGCAGACCGCGATCGGCATCGGCAACGACGCCAACGCCCATGCCAGCGGTGTCGGCCTGGGCGCCAGCGACATCACCGTCACCCGCTCCGAGATCGCCCGTAACTCCGCCGGTGGCGTCGTGGTCGGTGGCGTACGCGCCGACGCCCATCACCCCAGTGACCAGCGGATGGTCAACCGCAACATCACCATCAGCAACAACCGGGTGCACGATCTCGGCCTCGAGTACCGGGGCGTGGTCTCGATCCTGACCACCTATGTGAACACGGCGTCGGTCTCGTACAACGAGGTCTACAACATGCCGTACACCGGTCTGTCGGTCGGCTACGGCTGGGGCGCCAACGACGCCGGTGGCAGCCAGCACTACGCCAACCGGGGCCTCTACAACTACCAGCCGCGCTACACCACGGCGACCACGGCGGCCAACAACCAGGTCATCGGCAACTACGTGCACGACGTGATGCAGCAGATGACCGACGGCGGCTGCATCTACACGCTGTCGGCGAACCCGGGCGCGACCATCAACCAGAACTACTGCCTGCGGACCAACGGCTGGTTCGGGCTCTACTTCGACGAGGGCTCCCGCTACTACACCGCCCGCAACAACGTGTTCTCCTCCACCGGTACCTGGGCCACCGCCAACTACTGGTACGCGGAGAACATGGGCAACTTCACGGTCACCAACAACTGGTCGACGAACAACTCCACGAACGTGACGAACGGCGACCGCGGCAACGTGGTCAACGGCAACGTCACGGTCAGCAACGGCAGTTGGCCGTCGGGCGCGCAGACCGTGATCAACGCGGCTGGCGTGCAGAGCGGCGGCGGCACCAACCCGCAGAACGTGCAGATCGTGGGTGCACAGTCGGGCCGCTGCGCCGAGATCGGCAACTCCAGCACCACGAACGGCACGCAGGCCCAGATCTGGGACTGCATCAGTGCGGCCACCAACCAGCGGTGGACCCACACCGCCAGCCGTCAGCTCATGGTCTACGGCACCAAGTGCCTGGACGCCTCCGGCCAGGGCACCAGCAACGGCACCGCCGTGGTGATCTGGGACTGCAACGGTCAGGCCAACCAGCAGTGGAACGTCAACGCCAACGGCACGATCACCGGTGTGCAGTCGGGTCTCTGCCTGGACGCCAACGGCGCCGCGACGGCGAACGGCACGAAGCTGATCCTCTGGGCCTGCTCCGGCGGCACCAACCAGCAGTGGCAGTTGCGCAGCTGATCCAGTAGCACGACACCGACAGGTCCGGGCCGGCGCGGGACGCCACGGCCCCGCCCAGTCCGGTCAACCCCCCCACCTA
>NZ_JBEZEH010000286.1:0-6989 GCF_040648775.1 Micromonospora sp. NPDC049089 | reverse complement strand
CGGTACGCATCATGTAGAAGGCGCCCACCTGCGGGGCGAGCCGGCCGGCGACCTCGGACATCGGGGCGAGCAGCGGCAGCGACCGGTCGGGCAGCCGGCTCGCCGGCCCCCGACCCCACCCGAGAATTAGCAGTACAGACGACGACATAGGGGACATAGTGCTCGACGTCAACTTCTTCGACGAGCTGCGCATTGGTCTCGCCACCGCCGACGACATCCGTCAGTGGTCGCACGGCGAGGTCAAGAAGCCTGAGACGATCAACTACCGCACCCTGAAGCCGGAAAAGGACGGGCTCTTCTGCGAGAAGATCTTCGGTCCGCAGCGGGACTGGGAGTGCTACTGCGGTAAGTACAAGCGCGTTCGGTTCAAGGGCATCATCTGTGAGCGCTGCGGCGTCGAGGTGACTCGCTCCAAGGTCCGCCGTGAGCGGATGGGGCACATCGAGCTCGCCGCTCCGGTGACCCACATCTGGTACTTCAAGGGCGTTCCGAGCCGGCTGGGTTACCTGCTGGACCTCGCTCCCAAGGACCTCGAGAAGATCATCTACTTCGCCTCGTACGTCGTGACGAGCGTGGACGCGGAGTCGCGTCACCGCGACCTCTCGACGATCGAGAACGAGATCCTGGCTGAGAAGCGGCAGTCCGAGAACAGCCGCGACTCGGAGATCGAGAAGCGGGCCGCCAAGCTCGAGGCCGACCTGGCCGAGCTGGAGGCCGAGGGTGCCAAGGCGGACGTCCGGCGCAAGGTCAAGGAGGGCGGAGAGCGCGAGATGCGCCAGATCCGCGACCGGGCCCAGCGCGAGATCGACCGCCTGGACGAGGTGCTGGACACCTTCCGCAAGCTGGAGCCGAAGCAGCTGGTCACCGACGAGCTGCTCTACCGCGAGCTGCGCGACCGGTTCGGTGAGTACTTCACCGGTTCCATGGGCGCCGAGGCGATCAAGGCGCTGGTCCAGAACATGGACCTCGACGCCGAGGCCGAGAGCCTGCGGGAGACCATCCGGTCCGGCAAGGGTCAGCGGAAGATCCGGGCGCTCAAGCGACTCAAGGTCGTCGCGGCGTTCCTGAACACCCGCAACTCCCCGCTCGGCATGGTGCTGGACTGCGTCCCGGTCATCCCGCCGGACCTGCGCCCGATGGTGCAGCTCGACGGTGGCCGCTTCGCGACCTCCGACCTGAACGACCTGTACCGCCGCGTGATCAACCGGAACAACCGCCTCAAGCGGCTGATCGACCTCGGCGCGCCCGAGATCATCGTCAACAACGAGAAGCGGATGCTCCAGGAGGCCGTCGACGCGCTGTTCGACAACGGCCGTCGCGGCCGGCCGGTCACCGGCCCGGGTAACCGCCCGCTCAAGTCGCTGTCCGACATGCTCAAGGGCAAGCAGGGCCGGTTCCGCCAGAACCTGCTGGGCAAGCGCGTCGACTACTCCGGCCGTTCGGTCATCGTGGTCGGCCCGAAGCTGAAGCTGCACCAGTGCGGTCTGCCCAAGCAGATGGCGCTGGAGCTGTTCAAGCCCTTCGTGATGAAGCGGCTGGTCGACCTCAACCACGCACAGAACATCAAGTCCGCCAAGCGGATGGTCGAGCGTCAGCGCCCGGTCGTGTGGGACGTGCTGGAAGAGGTCATCGGCGAGCACCCGGTGCTGCTCAACCGGGCGCCGACCCTGCACCGCCTGGGCATCCAGGCCTTCGAGCCGCAGCTGGTCGAGGGCAAGGCGATCCAGATCCACCCGCTGGTCTGCACCGCGTTCAACGCCGACTTCGACGGTGACCAGATGGCGGTGCACGTGCCGCTGTCCGCCGAGGCTCAGGCCGAGGCGCGGATCCTGATGCTGTCGTCGAACAACATCCTCAAGCCGGCCGACGGTAAGCCGGTCACCATGCCTACCCAGGACATGGTCATCGGTCTGTACCACCTCACCCACCTCACCGCCGGTGAGAAGGGCGAGGGCCGGGCGTTCAGCTCGGACGCCGAGGCGCGGATGGCCTTCGACAACGGCGAGCTGCACCTGCAGGCACCGGTGAAGATCCGCCTGCGTGACGTGGTCGGGGTCGACAACGGCTCTGGTGCCGAGGCGTGGACCGCCCCGGAGGGCTGGGTCGAGGGTGACCCGCTGACCGTGGAGACCACCCTGGGCCGGGTGCTGTTCAACGAGACGCTGCCGCAGGGCTACCGCTTCGTGAACTACGAGATCCGCAAGGGTCAGCTCTCCGCGATCGTCAACGACCTCGCCGAGCGCTTCCCCAAGGTGGCGCTGGCCGCCACCCTGGACGGGCTCAAGGAGGCCGGCTTCCACTGGGCCACCTGGTCCGGCGTGACGATCGGCATGGAGGACGTCATCGCTCCGCCGCGTAAGGCGGAGATCCTGGCGAAGTACGAGAAGGACGCCGACCAGATCGACAAGCAGTACCAGCGTGGTCTGATGACCGCCGAGGAGCGTCGCGGCGAGCTCATCGAGATCTGGACCAAGGCGACCAACGAGGTCGCCAAGGAGATGGACACCGCGCTGCCGCAGGAGAACCCGCTGTGGAAGATGATCAACTCGGGTGCTCGCGGTAACCTGCTCCAGCTCCGGCAGATCGCGGCGATCCGTGGTCTGGTGGCCAACCCCAAGGGCGAGATCATCCCGCGGCCGATCAAGGCCAGCTACCGGGAGGGTCTGTCCGTGCTGGAGTACTTCATCTCCACGCACGGTGCTCGTAAGGGTCTTGCCGACACCGCGCTGCGGACCGCCGACTCGGGTTACCTGACCCGTCGTCTGGTGGACGTCTCGCAGGACGTCATCATCCGCGAAGAGGACTGCGGCACCGACCGGGCGATCCCGATGCAGATCGGCGAGAAGCTGGACGGCAAGCTCGTCGTCCACACCCACGCCGAGACCAGCGTGCACGCCCGTACGCTCGCGGACGACATCAAGGGGCCGGACGGCACCGTGGTGGCCGAGCGCGGTCAGGACATCAACTCCATCGGGGTCGACAAGATCGTCGCCGCTGGTGTGGAGACGGTCCGGGTGCGCAGCGTGCTCACCTGCGAGTCGAAGCTGGGCGTCTGCGCGGCCTGCTACGGCCGGTCGCTGCCGACCGGTAAGTCGGTCGACATCGGCGAGGCGGTCGGCATCATCGCCGCCCAGTCCATCGGTGAGCCCGGTACGCAGCTGACGATGCGTACCTTCCACACCGGTGGTGTCGCGGGTGAGGACATCACCCAGGGTCTGCCGCGTGTTCAGGAGATCTTCGAGGCTCGGGTCCCGAAGGGTAAGGCGCCCATCGCCGACACCCCCGGTCGGATCCGGATCGAGGACGGCGAGCGCTCGCGCAAGATCATCGTGGTGCCGGACGACGGCAGCGAAGAGATCGTCTACGACAAGATCTCGAAGCGGGTCAAGCTCCGTACCCACGACGGCGGTCACGTCGCGGTCGGCGAGAAGCTGACCGAGGGCACCATCGACCCGCACGAGCTGCTGCGGATCATGGGTCCGCGGGCGGTCCAGGTCCACCTGACCAGTGAGGTCCAGGAGGTCTACCGCTCGCAGGGTGTGCTCATCCACGACAAGCACATCGAGATCATCATCCGCCAGATGCTCAAGCGGGTGACGGTCATCGACTCCGGCTCGACCGAGTTCCTGCCGGGTGTGCTCGTCGACCGGGCGCTGTTCGAGTCGGAGAACCGCCGGCTCGTCTCGGAGGGCGGCGAGCCCGCCGCTGGTCGTCCGGTGCTGATGGGTATCACCAAGGCCTCGCTGGCCACCGACTCCTGGCTCTCGGCGGCCTCCTTCCAGGAGACCACCCGGGTGCTGACCGACGCTGCGATCAACTCGCGCAGCGACTCGCTGGTCGGCCTCAAGGAGAACGTGATCATCGGAAAGCTCATCCCGGCCGGTACCGGCATCAGCAAGTACCGCAACGTCCGGGTCGAGCCGACCGAGGAGGCCAAGGCCAAGGTCTACTCGATGACCGGTTACCCGGAGACCGACTACGGGTTCGGGCCGGCCGGCGGGCAGGCAGTGCCGCTGGACGACTTCGACTTCGGGTCGTACCGCTAAGCACCAGTCACACGACGAGGCCCCCGGTGAAAGCCGGGGGCCTCGTCGTGTCCGTGCCAACCCACCGCTTGCGCCGGGTTCGGCATGATGGGGGGATGACGACCGCACCCGGGCAGGTGTCCGTCGCCCAGCAGGGCGTGCGCCACCCGCTCGACCCGGACCCGGCCCGCGCCACGAAGGCACGGGCGGTCTTCGCGCTGGGCCTGCTCGGCATGCTGACCGGGTTGTTCATCGGTGGCGTGGTGCCGGCCACTGTGGCCCTGCAACTGGCCCGGCAGGCGCGCCGGGAGGCGTACGCCTCAGGGGGTTTCCTGACCGGCGGTGTCTGGCTGCGGCGGGGGGAGTGGATGGCCTGGACCGGCCTGGTACTGGTCGCGGTCAGCGTCGTGGCCGCTGTGGTCATCGGGGTGGTCCGGTTGGCCGGCGCCCCGTTCGGCCACGACTATCCCGCGAACATGGACTGAGCCACCGGTGGCCGCGCCCGGCGCGGGCGGCGGTGCTGCCGGCGGTAGCCTGGCCGGTGTCCACCGTGTGACGGTGGCGGCCTTTCGACAGGAGGACCTCGTGACGGAACCGGCGCGGCCCCCTGCGGACGAACCGGCCGGCCCGCCGGACGTGCCGGCTCCGCCACCCGAGCCGAGCGACTGGGCGCGACCCGGCCCGAGCGACGAGACCCACCAGCCGGCGTCCAACCCGGGCCCGCAGCCCCCTGCGACGCCGCCTCCCGGTTGGGGTCCGAACGGCTGGGGCGCCACCACGACGCCCGGCTCCGACCAGCCGTACCCGGTCTCCAGCGCACCGACCTCGACGCCGCAGGGCTGGGGCCCGCCCACCTCCGGGCCGGGTGCGCCGCCCGGGTGGGGCCCGCCGCCGGCTGGTTCGGGAGTGCCGTACGGCTGGGGCCCGTCCTCGTCCGCACCGGCTGTGCCTCCAGGCTGGGGTCCGTACCCGTCTGCGCCGTCTGCGCCGCCCGGGTGGGGCCCGTCGCCGTCCGGGCCGCCGCCCGGCTGGGGACCGCCGCCGCCGGGGCACGGTCCCGGGTGGGGTGTTGGGGCACCGGGGCGTTCCGTACCGCCGCCCACCGACGACCAACGCCGGCCGCCGAAGCGGGTGGAGGCGGTTTCGGGTACGCCGTTCGGCGTCGTGCACCTGGACGTGGCACCGGTCACCTCCGGGCTGGCCATCGGGGCGCTGGTTGCGGGGATCGCCTCACTTCTGGTCTCACTGCTGGTGATCTGCTTCGGAGTGGCTTTCAAGAACGACGGCGGGGCCTGGGCCTCCGGGGCGTTCGCCGCGCTGGGTGTGCTGGCCGGTGGGGCGGCGGTCGTCATCGGGCTGCTCGGCCGGCGACAGATCCGGCGGCCGACCGCCCCCTCGGCGGTCCAGTTCACCGGTCGCGGGCTGGCGATGGCAGGGATCAGCTGCGGCGCGGCGGGGGCGCTGCTCAGCCTGCTGGGCCTGGGTCTTGCCCTGCTTCTCACACTGACGTGAGGGTGATCACCGACAGATCCGGCACCTGACGGCGGTTTTCCGCGGAAGGCTTCCGGTCACCCCGGGGGCGATGGGTGCTTCTGCAGGGAAGCCGGTACACTTGTATTCGTAGGTGCCCATCGCGGGCGACGGGGCAGGACGAGATCCGGCCGGCTGGTGTGAGACAGTCGCCGGGCCATTCCGTTTTGACCTGGGCGGTTGTGGTAGGTACTCTTTCCCCTTGTGCCCGGGCATGCCCGGGCAACTCGTGCGTGCGCTGTTTCCGGCTTACGGACGGCGGCACGACAAGCCAAGGATCCGGAGCGGGGCGACCCGCGCGCCGGTGACAAAACCCGGTACGAACGCGAGAGCGTCGCAACGGGGCCGTGACGAGGGCGACACGCCCGACCGCGGGTGCCGGGGTCTCCGCAAGGCGACCCTGGTCGGAATGTAGGAGAGCCGGTCATCAGGCCGGCTAACGAGCAGACGGCGCGGCCGCGGATGCGGCCGAAGGGAGCGGAGAAACCCGGTGCCCACGATCCAGCAGCTGGTCCGAAAGGGCCGCCAGGCGAAGACGACCAAGACCAAGACCCCGGCGCTGAAGGGTTCCCCTCAGCGGCGCGGCGTGTGCACCCGCGTGTACACCACCACCCCGAAGAAGCCGAACTCGGCGCTGCGCAAGGTCGCTCGCGTGAAGCTCAGCAGCCAGATCGAGGTGACCGCCTACATCCCCGGCGTCGGTCACAACCTGCAGGAGCACTCGATCGTGCTCGTTCGCGGCGGCCGGGTGAAGGACCTCCCCGGCGTGCGTTACAAGATCGTTCGCGGCTCGCTGGACACCCAGGGCGTCCGCAACCGCAAGCAGGCGCGCAGCCGTTACGGCGCGAAGAAGGAGAAGAGCTGACATGCCGCGTAAGGGACCCGCTCCGCGGCGGCCACTGGTCGCTGACCCGGTGTACAACTCGCCGCTGGTCACCCAGCTGGTGAACAAGATCCTGCTCCGTGGCAAGCGTCAGCTCGCCGAGACCATCGTGTACGCGGCCCTCGAGGGCTGCCGCGAGAAGTCCGGCACCGACCCGGTCGTCACCCTCAAGCGGGCGATGGACAACGTCAAGCCGACCCTCGAGGTGCGCAGCCGTCGTGTCGGTGGCGCCACCTACCAGGTTCCGGTCGAGGTCCGCCCGACCCGGGCGACGACCCTGGGCCTGCGCTGGCTGGTCACGTACTCCCGCGCCCGGCGCGAGAAGACCATGGTCGAGCGGCTGATGAACGAGCTGCTGGACGCGAGCAACGGCCTCGGTGCCGCCGTCAAGCGGCGCGAGGACACGCACAAGATGGCCGAGTCGAACAAGGCCTTCGCGCACTACCGCTGGTAACACCCTGGTTGCGGGGGCCGCCGGGGCCGGCGCCCCCCCCCCGGGTGGGGGGGCGGGCACCCCCCGGCCCCCCCGGGGGAGGGTGGGGCGCGTGAGC
>NZ_JBEZEH010000285.1:0-6991 GCF_040648775.1 Micromonospora sp. NPDC049089 | reverse complement strand
GGCGCGGGGGCGGGTTTTCTGGTCCCCGGCGGACGGTGCGCTATCACCCCGGCAACCGCCGGGTCCGGGGCGGCCTGCTCGGCGTCGTGGCAGGCCTCGGCCGTCTACTGGGGAGACGCGCAGGTCTCCCACAACGGCCGCAACTACCGGGCGAAGTGGTGGACCCAGAACGAGGCCCCGCCGGGTACGACCGGCGTCTGGGAGGACCTCGGCGCGTGCGGAGGCGGCACCACGCCACCCACCGGGGGGACCTGCGCCTACCCCAACTGGGCCGCCGGGACGTGGTACGCCACCGGGGCGATCGTGCGGTACACCAACGGCCTCTACTACATCGCCGAGCACGACAATCCCGGGTACGACCCCGTTGTCAGCACCTGGTACTGGGAGCCGTACACCTGTGGTGGCCAACCACCGACCACCCCGCCGCCCACCGACCCGGGGGGCTTCGTGGTCACCGAGGCCCAGTTCAACCAGATGTTCCCGGGTCGCAACTCCTTCTACACCTACTCCGGTCTCATCGCCGCGCTCAGCGCCTACCCGGCGTTCGCGAAGAGCGGCAGTGCCACCGTCCAGCGGCAGGAGGCCGCGGCCTTCCTGGCGAACGTCTACCACGAGACCGGCGGGCTCGTGCACATCGTCGAGCAGAACACCGCCAACTACCCGCACTACTGCGACCCCGGCCAGTCCTACGGGTGTCCCGCCGGGCAGGCCGCCTACTACGGGCGGGGGCCGATCCAGCTCAGTTGGAACTTCAACTACAACGCCGCTGGCAACGCGCTCAACCTGCCGCTGCTGACCAACCCGTGGCTGGTGCAGACCGACGCCGCGGTGGCCTGGAAGACCGGTATCTGGTACTGGATGACCCAGAACGGGCCGGGCACCATGACCGCCCACAATGCGATGGTCAACGGCGCCGGGTTCGGTCAGACCATCCGCAGCATCAACGGCTCGATCGAGTGCAACGGCGGGAACCCCGCCCAGGTGCAGAGCCGCGTCACCAGGTACCAGCAGTTCGTCGGCATCCTCGGCGTGTCCGCCGGAGCCAACCTCTACTGCTGATCGGTGCCCGGGCCTCGGCGTACGTCATCCGACGGCGTCGAGGCCCGGCACGTCGGCGCCCGGGCCCGGTGCGGGCGGCTGCCGTTTCGGCGCGGCCAACCCGTTGACACGGCCGTGTCGCGCCCGGAACTATCAGCGGCAGTCCACAGGCCCGACTCCCGTTGCTCACGAACTCACATGACAACGATGTCAGGGCTCGGCCCACCACCCGCTCCACACTGCCCAGACGTTCGACGAACTCGACCCGGTTCGAGTCGAAAGGCTCCGTCCCTCATGTCGCACACCCCCCTTGCGCGTCCACTCTCGCGCCGCCTGATCGCGGCGACGACAACAGCCCTGCTACCCCTGGGCCTGCTCGTCGCCACGCCCCCGGCGAACGCCGCCCCCACCCCCGCCACCCCCGGCAACTTCACCTCCTCGTTCGAGTCCGCCGACCCGCAGCCCGCCACCAGCACCGTCGAGGTCGGCCCCAACGGAAAGCCCGTGCAGGCCAACCTCAGCGGCAAGGTCGCCACCCTGCCGGGCAGCCTGCTCGGCCAGGTCAGCGCCGTGACCGCGAGCGACGAGAACAAGCCGCGCGAGGTCGCCGCGAACCTCGCCGACGACGACCCGTCGACCAAGTGGCTCGTGTTCGCGTCCAGCGGCTGGGTGACCTACCAGCTCGCCAAGCCGGCGACAGTGCGGCGCTACTCGCTGACCGCTGCCAACGACGCGCCGACCCGCGACCCGAAGGACTTCGTCGTCCAGGGGTCGAACGACGGCAGCACCTGGACCGACCTGGACAAGCGCGCCGGCGAGAAGTTCAGCGGACGCTTCGCCACCAACACGTACAGCTTCACCAACCCGGACGCCTACGGCTTCTACCGGCTCAACGTCACCGCGAACTCCGGTGACTCGCTCGTGCAGCTCGCCGACTGGAACATCAGCGACGGCTCGGACGTCCGCCCGCCGGCTACCCCCATGGTCAGCGAGGCGACCGCCGGCCCGAACGGCGGCTACACCACGAAGCCGGACGTCGGGTTCACCGGACTGGCCGCGCTGCGCTACTCCGGCGGCGCCGAGGGCAACGGCCGGTCGTACGCGACGAACAAGCTCTTCGACGTCAGCATCCCGGTCGGGCCGAAGACCCGACTGTCGTACAAGATCTTCCCCGAGTTCACCGGCGGGGACGGTCGGTACCCGTCCACGTACACCGCCGTCGACCTGCACTTCACCGACGGCAGTTACCTGAGTGGCCGCTCGGCCGCCGACCAGCACGGCTACCCGCTCACGGGCGCCGGTCAGGGCGCCTCGAAGGTGCTCTTCGCCGACCAGTGGAACCTGGTGCAGGCCGACCTGGGCACCGTCGCACGCGGCAAGACGATCGACCGCATCCTGCTCGCGTACGACAATCCGCAGGCCACCGGGGAGACCCGGTTCCAGGGTTGGCTCGACGACATCGAGCTGACCGCCGCGCCGGCGTCGATCGACGGCTCGAAGCTCACCAACTACGTCGACACCCGACGCGGCACCAACTCGACGGGCGGCTTCTCGCGCGGCAACAACCTGCCGATCACCGCCGTACCGAACGGGTTCAACTTCTTCACCCCGGTGACCGACGCGACGTCCGACTCGTGGGAGTACGAGTACCACCGGAAGAACAACGAGGCCAACCTGCCCATGCTCCAGGGCCTCGCGATCTCCCACGAGCCCAGCCCCTGGATGGGTGACCGCAACCAGATGTCGGTCATGCCAGTCGTCGGTGGCGGGTCGCTCACCGGTCAGCCGGCCAGTCGTGCGCTCGCCTTCACCCACGACGACGAGACGGCGCAGCCGGACCTCTACCGGGTCGCGCTCCAGAACGGCCTGGTCGCGGAGATGTCGCCCACCGACCACGCCGGGATAATGCGGTTCACCTTCCCCACCGGGCAGCCGACCGGAAGCCTCGTCTTCCACAACGGCACGTTCACCATCGGCACGGACGGCACGTTCACCGGTTGGGTCGACAACGGCAGCGGCCTGTCGGCCGGTCGGAGCCGGATGTTCGTCTCCGGCACCTTCGACCGGGCGCCCACGGCGTCCGCCGCGACCTCGGCCACCTTCGACATCTCCGGGTCGCGGGAGGTGACGATGCGCCTCGCCACGTCGTTCCTCTCCGTCGACCAGGCCCGCCGCAACCTCGACCTTGAGGTCACCGGCAAGAGCTTCGACCAGATCCACGCCGCCGCCACGGCCGCCTGGAAGGACCGGCTCGGCCGGGTCGAGGTGCGGGGCGCCACCGAGGCGCAGCTCGTCACCATGTACTCGAACCTGTACCGGCTGAACCTCTACCCGAACTCGCAGTCGGAGAACACCGGCACCGCCGCCGCGCCGCGCTGGCAGTACGCGAGCCCGGTCTCGGCGCCGACCGGCGCGGCGACCCCCACCCGGACGGGCGCGAAGATCGTCGACGGGCAGATCTACGTCAACAACGGCTTCTGGGACACCTACCGCACCGTGTGGCCCGCCTACGCGCTGCTGTACCCGGACGTCGCCGCCAGGATCTCCGACGGGTTCGTCCAGCACTACCGCGACGGCGGCTGGATCGCCCGCTGGTCGTCCCCCGGCTACGCCGACCTGATGACCGGCACCAGCGCGAACGTTGCACTGGCCCAGGCGTACCTCACCGGGGTCAAGCTGCCCGACCCGCTCGCGGCGTACGACGCGGCCGTCAAGGACGCGACCGTCGCGTCCGGGCGCAGCGCGGTCGGGCGTAAGGGCATCGAGAGCTCCCTGTTCCTCGGCTACACGCCGACGTCCACCGGGGAGTCGGTGTCCTGGGCGCTGGAGGGCTACATCAACGACTTCGGCATCGGCAACATGGGCGCGGCGCTCGCCAAGGACCCGGCCACGCCGAAGTCGGAACGTGCCCGGCTCACGGAGGAGTCGCGGTACTTCCTGGAGCGGGCCCGCAACTACGTCCACCTCTTCGACCCGAAGACGAAGCTCTTCCAGGGCCGCGACGCCGCCGGCAACTTCCTCGCCGGTGACCCACTGGACTGGGGTGGCGTCTACACCGAGACCAACGGGTGGAACTTTGCGTTCACCGCCCAGCAGGACGGTCAGGGCCTGATCAACCTGTACGGCGGGCAGAAGGCGCTGCGGGACAAGCTCGACGCGTTCTTCACGACTCCGGAGAACGCCGACCGCCCCGGTGGGTACGGCGGCGTCATCCACGAGATGCTCGAAGCGCGCGCGGTGCGGATGGGTCAGCTCGGCATGAGCAACCAGCCGTCGCACCACATCCCGTACATGTACAACGTCGCCGGCGCACCCGCCAGGACCCAGGAGACGGTGCGGGAGATCCTGCGGCGTCTCTACGTCGGCAGTGAGATCGGCCAGGGCTACCTGGGCGACGAGGACAACGGCGAGATGTCGTCGTGGTACATCCTCAGCTCGCTGGGCATCTACCCGTTGCAGGCCGGGTCGTCCGAGTGGGCGATCGGCTCGCCGCAGTTCACCAGGATGACAGTGCGCCGCAGCAGCGGCGACATCGTCGTCAACGCGCCGAACAGCAGCGCGGCGAACGTCTACGTGCAGGGCGTCTCGGTCAACGGCAAAAAGCAGCGCGGCCTGTCACTGGATGTCGCGACGCTCGCCAAGGGCGGCACCATCGACTTCCAGATGGGATCCAAGCCGTCGTCGTGGGGCAGTGGCAAGAACGACGCCCCGCCGTCGCTCACCAAGGGCGACGAGGCGCCCAAGCCGTTGCAGGACGTCACCGGCCCCGGTCTCGGCACCGCGACCGCGACCGGCGGTCAGGACGCGTCGAAGCTGTTCGACGACTCGTCGACCACGCAGCTGACCTTCGCCTCGGCGACCCCGCAGATCACCTGGGCCTTCCGTGGTGGCAAGCAGAAGCCGAAGTACTACACGGTCACGTCCGGGGCCGCTGCCGGCGATCCGGCGGACTGGCGTCTGCAGGGCTCCAACGACGGCCTCACCTGGACCACAGTGGACTCCCGTGCCGGTCAGGTGTTCCCGTGGCGCAACCAGACCCGCCCGTACTCGATCGACAAACCGGGGCGGTTCGCGCAGTTCCGCCTCGCCGTCACGAAGACCGTCGGCGCCGCGCAGACCACCCTCGCCGAGGTCGAGCTGCTCGCCGGCGGTGACCTCGACCTCGGGGGCGGCGACATCACCGTCACCGCGGCGGACGGCGTGCACGCGACCACCGGCGTACCCGTCTCGGTGCCGCTGGCCACCGTCACCGGCGGCGACGCCGGTGGCTACCAGGCCACCATCGACTGGGGTGACGGCACGCCGGCCACCGAGGGCACCGTGACGTTGAGCTCGCGGGCCGTCTACCGCATCGGTGGGTCGCACACCTACACCACGCCCGGCTACCACCAGGCGAACGTCACGGTGACCGACGGCGAGACCCAGAGCTCCACGACGGTCGGCGTCGAGGTGGCGTACGCCCCGGCCTCCGGTCTCACCGCCGCCTTCGACAGCGTCTGCGTCGGCGACGAAGGCACCCTGGCCGCGGACTGTGACGCCAAGTCCTGGGCCTACTCGCGGGCCGCCCTGGCAGCCGGTGGTGCCACCCAGGGCCAGGCCCAGCAGGTTCCCGGAACCGCGCTGCGGTTCACAGTGCCGGTGATCCCGGCCGGGCAGCCGGACAACGCCACCGGCAACGGGGCGAGCGTCGTCCTCGACCTTCCGGAGGACGCGAAGAGCATCTCGTTCATCGGCGCCGGAACGCAGGGCAACCAGAGCACCACCGGCACGGCGACGTTCAGCGACGGCAGCACGGCCAGCATTCCGATCCAGTTGAGCGACTGGACGCTGGGCGGCAACGCCAACGGCACGCCGTCCTACGGCAACATCATCGTCACCCGGACGGCGTACCGGTTGCAGGGCACGAGCCGCGACGGCGCCCAGCCGTTCCTCTTCGCCACCGCGCCGTACCAGATTCCGGCGGGCAAGACGCTGGTGTCGGTGACCCTGCCGACGCAGACCGGTGACCCCCGCTCGGCGGGTCGGATCCACGTGTTCGCCGTGGCCAACGACGGCACGCCCGCCCCGGCGCTGACGACCGCCGCCCCGAAGAGCCAGACGGCCACCGCCGGCCAGGCCCTCGCGGCGAACCTCGGTGCGGTGACCGGCGGCGTTCCCGGTACGACGGGCTACCGCGCCCGCGTCCAGTGGGGTGACGGCACGGTTCCGGACGACGTGACGATCGGCGCGTCGGGTGCGATGAGCGGCCAGCACACCTACGCACGGGAGGGCACCTACACGGTGCGCGTCACCGCGTGGGACACGCTGTCGAGCAGCACCGAATCCTTCACCGTGACCGTGGCTCGGGGCGGATCGCAGCCGGCGATCGCGCTGTCCGCGTCCGGCGCCGTCACCACCGGCGGCGCGATCACCGTCACCGGCAGCGGTTTCGCCGCCGGCGAGCAGGTGACCGTCAACGTCGGCACCGACCCGGGCCGGACCATGAAGGTCGCGGCCTCCGCGACGGGAACGGTCCGCGCTTCGGTGCCGACCTCCGGTGACGCGCAACCCGGCCGGTACGCCGTCACCGCGACGGGCGCGTCCTCGCGTACGCCGGCCACGGCCACCGTCCAGGTGACCGGGGAGCCGCAGGCGCGGACCTACCAGCCGCGGGTTTCGCTGTTGACCACCTCGGGCCCGCGCGGCACGTCGATCATGGTCGACGGTTCCGGGTTCGCCCCGAACGAGGTGGTCACGATCGCCTTCGGGACCGGACTGGCGGTCAGCACCGTGCGTGCGAACGGTGACGGCGTCATCTCCGGCGCGACGGTCAGCGTTCCAGGCGCCGCGAAGGCGGGCGCGACCAGCGTCACGCTGAACGGCGCCACGTCGGCCACCGAGGTGTCCCGACCGTTCACCGTCACCGGCTAGCACCGAGCCGGGACAACGCAGCGTGGGGCGGGCCGTGGTCACG
>NZ_JBEZEH010000284.1:0-7065 GCF_040648775.1 Micromonospora sp. NPDC049089 | reverse complement strand
GCCGCGATGCCACTTCGGCACGTCGGGGCCTTTGCGGGCGACGGCCTCAGCGGAGCCGGGTCAGCGCGGTCACCGAGCGGTCCGTGCCGTCGTAACTGCGGGCGGCGTCGAAGTCGCCCGTCGGGCGCTGCCCACCGGCCACGGCACGCGCCAACCGCAGGTCGGCGTCGCGGAACCGCAGGGCCAGGCTCAGGTGCGGCACCCACGCGTCGGGCGAGTGCCACGGGCGGTGTCCGTCGGCATCGGCGAGAACGTCCCAGACGGCGGCGTGCAGCGCGGTCAGCGCCGGCGTGGGTCGGACGAGCCAGACCAGTGGCGCGCTGCCGTCCAGGACGACGACCCGGTCGAGTGTCACCGGAACCGGCAGCGCGGCGTCGAACAGTTCGGCGAGGCGGTGCTCGACCCCCGGCGGGAACTCGTCGACGGCGGCGAGGGTGAGGTGCGGCCGGTTGGTGGGGTGGATGTTGCGGGCCAGGCTGGGTAGCCCGGCGGCGGCCAGGCGGCCCCAGACCGCCCGGACCGCGACCTCCAGGCCGGGCGAGCAGACCAGCTCCACCGTACGCACGCGCCCACGCTATCCGGACGGTTCACGCCGCCCCCACAGATTGGAACCGAGCTACACCCGTCAGGCAGGGTGACGGCGGGGAGCGTCCCCGGCCGACACCGGGTTGACCTCACCCGCGACCCGGGCACGGTGGGTCAGGTCGAAGATGGCGACGACGGTGATGGTGGCCGCGCCCAGCAGGCCCACCGACAGCGGCGGGAGTCGCGCCGCGACCGGGCTCAGGATCAGGCATGCCAGCACGGCCGCGAGGCAGTGCCTCGTCAGGCGGCCGAACAGCCAGATCTCGAAGATCATCCGCCCGATGAGGAAGGTCAGCGGCCCGACCAGGATCGCCACGACGTTGCCGGCCGACCGCTGCGCGTCGGGCTCCTTCAGCATCAGTTCGCCGCCGATGCCGGTGAGCAGGATGCCCGCCACCATCACCAGGTGGCTGTAGCTCGCCCGCAGGTTGAGCCGGTACGGGTCCACGGCGGTATCGATCTTCACGGCGAGGCTGCTCGTCGTGCGATAGAAGTAGGTCCACCAGAGGAAGACCACCGTCCAGAAGGTGAGCAGGAATGCGGTGGTGTCCGCCAGGTTTCGCGGCGACAGCCGGTAGAAGTTGCCGGTGGCCAGGATCGTCTCGCCGAGGGCAAGGATAATGAACTGCCGGTACCGCTCGTTGAGGTGTTCGCCCGAGAGGTGCCACTCGTTGGCCAGCGCCCGGCCGAGCCACGGCACCGGCCATCCCAGAAGCGGCGCCGAGTAGTCGATCGCCAGCGCGAATGCCCACAGCAGCACCCGTGCTTCGCCGCCGCTGGCCGCCGCCCCGGCGAACCAGACCGTCGCGGACATCGAATACCAGACGAGTCCCCGTACCGGCCGACGCCAGGCTGGGGTGCCGTGCAGATAGAGGGCCATGACCAGGGTCCGGCCGAGGTGGATCCCGAGGTACGCGCTCACGAAGACGAAGCCCTGGTCACCGAAGGCGTCCGGAACGTTGATGGACATCAGCAGACTGCCGAGCATCACGCAGATGATCAGAATCTGCACTGTGGGTCGTTCGCAGTCGAGGCTGTCGGTGGCCAGATTGGTGTTGTACCAGATCCACCAGAAGGCCAGCAGGAAGATCACGGCCTGCGCGTCGGCGAGCAGGCTGGGCTCCTCGACCAGGGTCGCCGACAAGCGACCGAGGGTGAAGATGAAAACGAGGTCGAAGAACAGCTCGACGGCACTGGAGCGCACCGGGTCGACCGGACCCGCCGCGACTTTCCTGGGCATTTGTCCATCTTCGCAGCCGGCTGAGAGGCGAGGACTCGACTGCCTTGATTGATCAGCGCCGGAGAGTGTTCGCGGCCTCCCCGACGCACGCCGCCGGTGTCGCCGGTGTCGCCGGTCAGAGCCAGCCGTTGTCCCGGGCGGTGCGGACGGCCTCGGCCCGGTCGGCGGCGCCGAGCTTCTGCACGGCGGCGGAGAGGTGGTTGCGCACGGTGCCAGTGGACAGGTGCACCCGACGGGCGATCACCGCGACCGGGGCGCCGACCTCCACCAGCCGCAGCGTCTCCAGTTCCCGAGGGGTCAGCGGGCACGGGGGCAGGGTCAACGCGTCGGCGGCCAGCGTCGGGTCGACGTAGCGCCCTCCGGCGTGCACCCGGCGGATCACGTCGGCGAGCGCCCCACCCGGCGAGCCCTTGGGCAGGAACCCACGGGCGCCGGCGGTCAGCGCCTGGCGCAGGTGCCCAGGACGACCGTGCCCGGTCAGCACGACCACCGCGCACTCGGGTCGGACCCGGGTCAGCTCGGCGGCTACCGCGATGCCGTCCAGGCCCGGCATCTCCAGGTCCACCACTGCCACGTCCGGACGGTGCGCCAGCGCCGCGGTGACGGCTGTCTTCCCGTCGGCGGCGTGTGCCACCACCTCGATGTCCGGTTCCAGGCCGAGCAGCGCGGCGACGGCGACCCGGATCAGATCCTCGTCGTCGGCGAGCAGGACGCGGATCACGACGGCGCCGGCACTGTGGCTTCGAGGGTGAAGATCGCGTCCTCCCGGCGTACCCGCAACTCGCCCCCGGCGGCGGCGAGCCGGTCGGCCAGCCCGCGCAGGCCGTGGCTGTGCGCGTCCGGGCCGCGGTCGTCGGCGCCGTCGTTGGCCACCGTCATCCTGGCCACGTCATCCTCCCGATCGATGCGGATCCGGCACCAGTCAGCCCGGCTGTGCCGCAGCACGTTGGTGCTCGCCTCGCGCAGCACCGCCGCCAGCTCGATCGCGGCGGGCTGCGGCAGGTCCGCCGGCAGTGGCAGAACCGTGCACCGCACCCCGCAGGAGCGCAGCACCCCCACCACCGCGGCGAGCTGTTCGTCGAGGTCGACGGCCCGATAGCCGTGCACGGTCTCGCGTACCTCGCCCAGCGCGGAGGCGGCCAACCGTTGCACCTCGGCGGCCTCCCGCCCGGCCCGTTCCGGGTCGACCGGTGCGAGCCGGGCGGCGAGTTCGGCCTTCAACGCGATCACCGTGAGGTGGTGCCCCAGGACGTCGTGCACGTCGCGGGCGAAGCGCAGCCGTTCCTCGGCGGCGGCGAGCCGGGCCTGGGCGGCCTGGCCCTGCCGGGCCTCCACGAGCAGGTCCCAGAACCAGACCTGGAACCCGTTGACGGCGGCGACCGCCGCGCCGATTGCGCCGGTCACGGCGAGGTGACGCGCAACGGAACCACCGGTCCACCAGGCCACCGCGACCGACACCGCCAGGACGCCGACCGCGACCGCCAGCGCGGCCCGCCACCGCACCAGCAGCGGCGTCATGCCGATCAGCGCCGCGCCGAGCCAGGCCCAGGTCGGCCACCTGCCGGCCGCCACCGGGCCCACCAGCGGAACGGTCAGCACCGCCACCCCGATCAGGCTCAGCTCGGCCCGACGCCGCCAGCGCGGGTCGAGCCACGGCGTCACGGCCGCGTACAGGACGACGGTCTGGGCGATCACGAAGGCGAGGATGCCGACCGCGCCGAGCGTCACCCGGACCCGGTCGGGCTCGCGGGTCAGGCCGACCGCCGGAAACAGGACGCTCGCCCACACGCCGGTGGCCAGCGACACCAGCGTCGCCCGTCGAGCGCGACGCAGCCGCCGGTCCGCCCGGGTAGTCACCGCCTCGCTCGCCACGCACCGATCCTAGGACCGCCCGGCGCATGGTCCACCCATGCGAACTGTCACGGTCGGGCCGTGCGGCCCGCACGGTTTTTCCGTGACGAACGGGTCTGCCGGCCACACCGGGGGCACCGGCAGGGTCGAGACATGGAAAACACCAGGATCTACGCGGACGACCTCACCGCCGTACCGTCGCCCGCGCCCCTGCCCACCGACGAGCCGACCCCCTCGACCGCGACGCCGAGTGCGGCGGCACCGACCGCCGCGGCAGCGACCAGCAGCACGCGGCGGCTGCTGTGGCACCTGGGCGAGATGGCGCTGGCGATGATCGCCGGGATGCTGCTGCTCGGGCCGTTGTGGGAGCTGCCCGGCGCCGCCCTGGGAGTCTCCGATGCGCTGGCCCGGCCGGACGTCGCCGCACTGGTGATGGCCACGAACATGACCGTCGGAATGACGGTGTGGATGCGCTACCGGGCGCACCACTGGCGTGGGGTCGCCGAGATGGCCGCTGCGATGTACGTGCCGTTCCTGCTGCTGCTCGTGCCGTGGTGGGCGGGCCTGCTGGATGCCGACGCCCTGATGCTCGGCGGTCACCTGCTGATGGTGCCGGCCATGGTGCTGGTGGCGGTGCGTCATCGGCACGAGGCGCCGGTGCCGATCCGCCGGCATCCGGCCGTGGTGGCGCTCGCCCGCCACTGGCCGAGCGGGCTGGCGCTGCTGCTGACGGTGGACATGTGGGTCGATCCGACCGTGCTCAGCCCGTGGACGATGCTGGTGCTGCCCGGTGGCTACCTGGTGATCGGCATGGCCCGCCGCACGCTGGGCGGGCGGGGCGTGCTCGCCACCCAACTCGCCGGTCTGGCCATCTGGGTCGCCCTGACGCTGGTCGCGGTGCTGGCGGGTGGGCGGACCGCCGCCTGGCTGGTGGCGCTCGGGTGGTTGGCGCACGCCGGCTGGGACATCGTGCACCACCGCAACCGCCGGGTGGTGCCGCGCGCCTACGCCGAGCTCTGCGTGGTGCTCGACGTGGCCCTCGCCGCGGTGATGGTGCTGGCCATCCTGACCACCGACGCCTGACCGGGGACGCCACCGGGATCATGGAACGGCGGCGGCACGGGCTCGGGACAGCTCTTGTGGCGGTCGCCGCAACGGCCCGGACGGCGTGATGAAAGGCTTGGCACATGAGTTCCGCACCTGCACAGCACGACGCACCGATCGACACCACCCCGGACGGCACCGACGAGGTGAGCGCCTTCACCGAGCTCGGGCTCCGCGCCGAGTTGCTCGGCGCCCTCTCCGCCCTCGGATACGAGGAGCCGACTCCCATCCAGCGGGAGGCTATCCCACCGCTGCTGGAGGGTCGGGACCTGCTGGGGCAGGCGGCCACCGGCACCGGCAAGACGGCCGCGTTCGCGCTGCCGCTGCTGAACCTCATGACGGCGCACCGCCAGGGCGGCGACCCGGTGGCGCTGGTGCTGGTGCCGACCCGGGAGCTGGCGGTACAGGTCTCCGAGGCGTTCCACCGCTACGGCAAGGACCTGGGCGCGCGGGTGCTGCCGATCTACGGTGGGCAGCCGATCGGGCGGCAGTTGCGGGCACTGGACAGCGGTGTCGACGTGGTGGTGGCCACCCCGGGGCGGGCCCTCGACCACATCGCCCGGGGCACCCTGCGCCTCGGCGGGTTGGCCACGGTGGTGCTCGACGAGGCCGACGAGATGCTCGACATGGGCTTCGCCGAGGACATCGAGGCGATCCTGGAGCACGCTCCGGCGCAGCGTCAGACGGTGCTCTTCTCGGCCACCATGCCCTCGCGCATCGACGGGATGGCCCGCCAGCACCTGCGCGAACCGGTGCGGATCGAGATCGGCCGGGAGCAGACGGTCGCGGGTGAGGCGCCCCGGGTGCGGCAGAGCGCGTACATCGTGACCCGGGCGCACAAGCCGGCCGCGCTGGGTCGGGTGTTGGACGTGGAGTCCCCGACGGCGGCGATCGTGTTCTGCCGCAGCCGGGAAGAGGTCGACCGGTTGACCGAGACGATGAACGGTCGGGGCTACCGCTCCGAGGCGCTGCACGGTGGCATGAGCCAGGAGCAGCGCGACCGGGTCATGGGCCGGCTGCGGGCGGGCACCGCCGACCTGCTGGTGGCCACCGACGTGGCGGCGCGGGGGCTGGACGTCGAGCAGTTGACCCACGTGGTCAACTACGACGTGCCGTCCGCGCCGGAGTCGTACGTCCACCGGATCGGTCGGGTGGGTCGGGCCGGCCGCGAGGGCGTGGCGATCACCCTCGCCGAGCCGCGTGAGCACCGGATGCTCAAGACCATCGAGAGGGTGACCGGCCAGCGGATCACCATCGACAAGATCCCCACCGTGGCCGACATGCGTACCCGGCGGCTGGAACTGACCCAGGCGGCCCTGCGGGAGAGCCTGCTGGAGGACGACCTCGACCCGTTCCGGGTGATCGTGGAGACGCTCACCGACGAGTTCGACCTGATGGAGGTCGCCCTCGCCGCCGTGAAGCTGGCCCACGAGGTGACGTCGCCGGGCTCCGACGACGAGGAGGAGATCCCGCAGGCTCCGGTCCGCGGGTCGCGCGAGGGCCGACCGGACGCCGGCGGCCGGGGCGGCGACCGGCGGGGCGGGGGCCGGCCCCGCTCCGGCGGCGGCAACACCGTGCAGGTCTTCGTCGGCCTGGGTCGACGTGCCGGGGTGCGCCCGCAGGATCTGGTCGGCGCGATCACCGGGGAGACCGGCATCCGCGGCCGGGACATCGGCTCGATCGAGATCGCCGACCGGTTCTCACTGGTGGAGGTGCCGCAGGGGGTGGCCGACGAGGTCATCTCCGGCTTGCGCTCCAGCACGATCAAGGGCCGCAAGGCCACCGTGCGCCGCGACCGCGGCGGCGACGAGCGCTGAGAACGCGGTCGGCGACCGCCGGAGTACGACGGCCGCCGACGACCCGGCCCGGCGAGGCGGCGGGAAAAACATGGGCACCCGCCGCCCGCCGGTGCTAGCCGATGTTTCCGTTGACGACGTTGTTGGCGCCGGCCAGCGACGCGCCACCGGAGCGGTGGTCGTACGCCCGCATCACGTTGTTGGTGACGATCCAGTTGTTGCTGGTGCCGACCGTCACGATCGGTCGGTCCTGGCGGCGGGGCGTCGCGTCGTCGTAGAACTGGTTGCCGATCACCTGGCACAGGTCGGCGTCGCGGCCGAGGATCCCGTTCGCGCCGTTGTCGTGGATGTCGAGCCCCATGATCCGGGTACGTCCGGATGAGGAGACCTCGATGCCGTTGGTGGCGTTGCGCCACAGCCGGCCGCCGATGAACTGGGTCCCCCAGACCTGCCGAAGGTCGGCGCCGCTGCCAGTGCCACTCGTGCCGT
>NZ_JBEZEH010000283.1:0-7112 GCF_040648775.1 Micromonospora sp. NPDC049089 | reverse complement strand
GGGTGGTGGGTTAACCGCCGCCGCCCCCCCCCCACGCCCTTCCTTCTCTGGTGCTCAGCTCAGTGCCGTACGGTCGGCGACACCTCGTTGCGGGAATTCAGCGACACGACAGGCACCTGGCGGGTGGGGATCACCCCGTCGACTCCGGCCAGCAGCCGTCGTCCGGCCCGCTCCGGCCGGACGTTGGGGCTGTCGGCCGTCTGCGCCTGCGGGCGGCGGTTGACCGCCCGGATCCGCTCCTCGTCCACCCGGACCCCGAGACCGGGTGCGTCACCGAGGATGAAGGCGCCATCCTCGACGTGCAGGTCGATGGAGACACCAACGGGTGTGTGCAGGTCCTGCAACTCGCTGGTCAGGTGGTTCGGCACCGAGGTCGCGGCGTGCAGCAACCCGACGGGGCTGTTGCCGATCGGGCTGACCGGCAGGTCGTGGGCATGGGCCAGGGCGGACGCCCGCAGGAAGTGGGTGACCCCCCAGACGGCCGCCATCTGGACGATGTCGACAGCACCGGCGGCGATCAGCGGACGGTACTGTTCCAGCCCGGTCAGGTTCTCACCGGTGGCGACCGACGCGGACACGCCTCGGCTGACCGCGGCGAGACCCTCGGCGTCCCAGCGCCGGACCGGCTCCTCGATCCAGATGAGGTCCAGGGTGCGTTCCAGCTCGCAGACGTGTCGGACGGCCTGCTTGCGGGTCCACGCCTCGTTGACGTCGAGCATCAGGCCGGGCCGCCGGCCGTGCCCGGCCTCGGTCAGAACCTCCCTGACCAGGCTGAGGCGGTGTCGATCGCGCTCGATGTCGAGGCCGCCCTTGAGCTTTGCCGCCCGAAGGCCGTGGCTCGCGTAGACCTCGTACTCGGCCACGAGTTCGTCGTCGGTGAGCCCGATGTCCAGGCCGGAGGCGTAGGCGGTGACCCGCCGGTCCCGTCCGCCCAGCAGTCGCCACAGCGGCTCGCCGGCGGCCTGCGCCTTGATGTCCCACAGCGCGGTGTCCAGAGCGCCGATGGTGCCGAACACCGGGCCGGCGTGGCCGGCCTTGAAGGTGTGCCGCAACATGCGGTCGTACAGGGACGTCACGGCACGGGGGTCTTCGCCCTCGATGGCTGGAAAGATCCGCTCGATCTCGACGTGCGGCCCGAGGCCGACGCCCGTGATGCCCTCGTCGGTGTCGACGAGGACGATCGAGACCGGGACCACCCCGTCGGAAAACACGCCGTTGGCGTCGCCGACGGGGCGCCCCCATTCCTGGACCGTGGTAAGCGTCCGATATCCCGTGATCCGCATGTCAACCCTTCGTGGAACCGGCGGCGACGCCGTCGGCAATTTGGCGCTGGAGGAACAGGTAGACCAATAGGACGGGTATGGCGGCGATCAGCACCCCGGACGCGAAGGTGGGGATGTTGTCGCTGTACTGCCCTCGCAACGAGGTCACCCCGATCATGAGCGTCCGGTTCTCCGCCGAGGGCATCATCACCAACGCCATGAGGACGTCGTTCCAGCAGAACAGGGCGTTGAGGATGCCGACCGACAGCAGCGCCGGGGTGCCCAGTGGCAGCATGATCCGGCGATACACGCCGTACACGGTGTTGCCGTCGATCCGGGCGGCGTCGACGATCTCCGGTGGGATGCCCTTGTAGTAGCTCGTCATCAGGAAGACAGTGAAGGGCAGGAACTGGGCCACGTAGACGAGGATCAGACCCGGGTACGTGTCGATCAGCGCGGTGTCGGCCATGATCCGGGCGAGCGGCACCATGATGACCTGGAACGGGATGAAGAGCCCCGCGAGGCAGCCCAGGAACAACGCCGACGACCCACGGAACCGCAACTGGCTCAGCGCGAAGCCTGCCATCGACCCGAGCAGGAGCAGCAGCAGCACCGACGACGTCACCACGACCAGCGAGTTGACGAAGTAGCGGCCCATACCGACGCTGGTCCACGCCGTGCTGATGTTCTCCCATTGCAGAGTGCTGGTCAGGCCGAACCGGTCCAGGATGTAGTCCCGGCGGGTCTTCAACGCGACGTTCGCGGTGAAGAGCAGGGGGTAGATCGTCGCCACCGCGAGCAGTGACATCGGGATGGCGATCATCCACCGTCCCAGTCGGACGCGGGACATCAGTCCACCTTTCCCGATCGTTCGAGCAGTTTGATCTGCAACATTCCCACCACGAGCATGATCGCGAAGAGGATCGTGGACGCGGCGGACGCGAGAGCCGGGCGGTTCATCTGGCCCTGCTGGATCCAGATGTAGTACTCCGGCAGGTATGTCGAGCCCTCCGGGCCGCCGCTGGTCATCACGAAGAGCAGCCCGAACATCGAGGTCAGCATCCCGATCATCGTGGTCACGAAGACGAACTGGATGGTCCGGGCGAGGCTCGGGATGATCACGTGCCAGACGACCTGGAGCAGCGAGGCACCGTCCACCCGGGCGGCGTCCAGCAGCGCGGCGTCCAGCGTGGCGAAGCCGGCGAGGAACACCACCAGCGCCATCCCGAAGGTGGCCCAGATGTGCACGCCCACCACCATGAACATCGCGACGTCCGGGTCCCCGAGCCAGTCCACCGGACCGACACCGATCGACCCGAGCACGGCGTTCAGGGGGCCGTCGAAGGCGAGCAACAGGTTGAAGATCGCCCCGACGATGACCGGCGAGAGCACCGCCGGGAAGAAGTAGACGCTGCGGTAGAAGCGGTGGCCCGGCACGCGGAGGAAGATGAACGTGGCGAGGAGACCGGGGATCGCCACCGCCACCGGAAGCAGCAACACCAACAGGCCGACGTTGCCCAGCGCGGTGCGGAACAGCGGATCAGCGAACAGTTCCTGGTAGTTGCCGAACCCGACCGCTTCTCCGTTCCGGTCACCGTCGCCGGTGAAGGAGAAGTTGACTCCGAGGATCAGCGGGTAGAGCCGCAGCGCCACGATGATCAGGACGGCCGGCGCGACCAGGATGTAGGGAGCGTAGCGCTCGGCCCCCAGGCCGCCACGGGTGCGACGGGGACGGGTGCCACCGCGGTGCGCGGGGGAGGTGGCCGCCGGGCCGCCGGGCCGCCCGGCCGAAGCCAGGCGGACCGACGGTTGCGTATTTCCGATCGGCACGAGGTCAGCCCGCCTGGTCGGAAGCGGCCAACTGCTTCACCACCTCGTCGACGGTGATCGAACCGCTGAGCAGCTGCTGGGAGAGGCGCCCCATCAGGTCGATCGTCTTCGAGTCGAGCGCGACGTGCAGAGCCGGCTTGCCGGTCTTCAGCTCGGCGACGATCGTGGAGGCAGCCGGGCCGGCCTGCGAGACGTCGATCGTGATGTCGGCGACGATCGCGCCGGCGTCAGCGTAGAACGCCTTCAACGCGTCGGCCGCGGTCAGGGAGCGCACCAGGTCGGCGGCCACCTTCGGGTCCTTCGTCCACTTGGCCACGGCATAGCCGATGCCACCGTCGTACGGCAGGGTCGGGGTGGTGCCGGCGGTGACGACCGGGGCCTTCATGACGCCGAGCTTCTCCGCGGTGAGGAACTCGTTGAAGGACTTCCAGTGCCCGACGTCGGACATGAGGCCCATGACGTGGGCGGCCTTGCCGGACTGGAAGGCTGCGAAGGAGTCGTTGAACATCGCGGTCGAGTTGGCCCCGTCCGTGTTCATCTTCTTGACTCCGGTCTCCTTCCAGAGCTCGAAGATCCGCTTCACGTTGGGCGAGGTCCAGTCGCGCTTGCCGGTGATCCAGGCGTCGTACTCCGCGGCGGTGAGGGTCACCGACCCCATGCTGGAGAGCCAGAACTGGATGCCGACGCCTTCCTTGTTGCCGAGGGCGAAGCACTTGGAGTTGGCCTTGGCGATGGCGGCGCAGTCCGCGACGAACTTGTCCCAGGTGGTGGCCGGACTGGCCGGGTCGAGGCCGGCCTTCCGGTAGATCTCCTTGTTGTAGTAGATCGGGTAGCCCTGCAGCGTCACCGGGCTGCCGTAGACCTTGCCGTCCTTGGTGAACGCGTCCCATCCGGCCAGCCGCTGCTTGTCCTCGGCGACGTAGTCGGTGATCGGCACCAACGCGTCCACCCGGTCGCGGATCTGGCCACCGCCGTTGAACATCATGACGTCGGGGCCCTTGCCGGACTGAATTGCCGCGCCGAGCAGGGTGTAGTACTGGTCGAACGGCTGCGCGACGAACTCGACCTCGACGTCGGCGTGCTTCTTCTTGAAGTCGGCCTTGGCCTTGTCCAGATAGGATTTGGCGAATGGCTCGCCGGATTTCCAGTCCCACACGACCAACTTGCCATCGGAGCTGGTCGATTTGCCCGAATCGCTAGCACTTCCACAACCGGCCAGGGCCAGGCCCACAACGAGGACGGCCGACCACATTGCGCGCTGTCTCATCAGTTGTCACCTCTATATGGGGGGTGGCCGGCGGGTGCCCCGCTAGCCAAATGTTGACCGGAAGGTAACTCGTATGACGTGTTACGTCAACGGTCGGCCGTACACTGATCCGGACGTCGTGCCACGGCGAGCCATCGGAGGGGGACATGACGCCACCGCAGGAAACAGCCCTGAACAGCCCGGGGACCCCGGCATGGGTGCGTCGGCCGACCAACCTCGCCAGGGCGGTCACCGCCGAACTGGTGGAGCGCATTGTCCGCGGCGTACACCCGTCCGGGTCGTCCCTACCCCCCGAGCCGATCCTCTGCGAGACCTTCGGCGTGAGCCGGACCGTCGTCCGGGAAGCAGTGAAGATCCTTCAGGAGAAGGGGCTGGTGCAGGTCCGCCAGGGCGCCGGCACCATGGTGACCCCACCGGCGCACTGGGACATGCTCGACGAGCTGGTCCTCGCGGCGACCATCGCGGTGGACGACAGCCTCGCCATCCTCGACGACCTGGTCGTCACCCGGCGGGTGCTGGAGTCCGACATGGCGAACGTCGCCGCCCGCCACGCCGACGCCGAGACCATCGATCGGCTGCGGGCCATGGTGGACCGGATGGACGAACTCGTCGACGACCACGTCACCTACCACGACCACGACCGGGCCTTCCACGACACGATCATGCAGGCATCCGGCAACCGCATCGCTCGGGGCGTCGTACGGGCACTGGAGAGCCAGGTCATCAACACCGCCCGCTACATGGGCCGGACCGAGCGGGCGCTGTGCGTGGCGTCCAACCAGGGTCACCGACGCATCTACGAGCGCATCGCCGCCCACGACTCGAACGGCGCCGCCGAGGCGATGTTCACCCACATCACCGAGGCCTGGCTGGTCCGCCGCAGCGGCTCGGGGAGCCCCGACCGCCTCGAACGCTGATCGCCACGGGCAACGGACGGCGCCCGCCCCCGAGGAACGGGAGCAGGCGCCGCCAGCTGAGGCCGACACGAGTCACGAGAACTGGGCGAAGAACCTCCAGATCTCACCCTTGGTCCAGGTCGTGATGCCACTCTCGGCGTAGGTGCCGTCCACCGGGCCGGGCATGTGGCCGTTGTCGTACGCGGCCCACTGCACCGGGTACCCGGACCTGCAGCCGGAGTAGACGGTGGTGATGTGGGTGCGGCTGCCGCCGGCCGGCTCGCGCGGGCTCTGCGCGGTGCAACCGTTGTTGCGGACGAAGGTGTCGCGCAGCGCCCTGCCCTGGGAGATGTTCAGGACGTTGTCAGTGATGCCGTGCAGCCCGAAGTACGCGATCGGCTGCGTACCGCCACTGCACCCGCTGATCTGCGCGCCGGAGATGACCGCGACGGCCCGGAAGACGTTGGCTCGGGCGCAGGCGACGGCGTAGCTCATGCCGCCACCCCAACTGAAGCCGAGCGCGAACCGCTGCCTCGGGTTGACGCAGAGGCTGCTCTCGATCCGGCTGATCATGTCGTCGACGAAGGTGATGTCCTCACCGCCGGAGTTGCCCCAGCCGTTGCCGAACCCCTGGGGCGCGACCAGGATGGCGCTGTTGTTCGACTGCTCCTGCTGCCCGTAGTAGGACCAGGCGGTCCCGCTGGTGCCGCCGGAGGAGATCTCCTGCATGGTGCCGCCCCGCCAGTGGAAGGCGAAGATCAGCCGGTAGGGGTTGCTGTTGTTGTAGTTGGCGGGCACCCGGAGGATGAAGGTCCGGCTCTTGCCGTTGCTCTGGATCGTGTGCGTGCCGCTGGCCAGCGCCGGTGCCTTGCCGCACCCGCTGCCACCCGACGGTGGAGGGGTGGTGCCACCGCCGACGGCGACGAGCTGCCACTGCTGGTTGGTGCCGCCCCAGTCGGCGTACTGGACGATGTTTCCGCCGTCGGCGGTGGAAGAACCCTGCACCTCGACTGCCTTGTTGCTGTTGCGGTTGATCAGCCGAACGTAGCCGCCGTCCGAGTCGGCCAGCCGGAACTGCTGGTTCGTCCCGTTGAGGTCGGACCACTGCACGATCGCGCCGCCGTCAGCGGTGGAGAAACCACTGACGTCGAGCACCTTGCCCGAGAGCCGCGACTTGATCCGGTAGTAGCCACCCCCGGAGTCCACGAACTGCCACTGCTGGTTGAGGCCGTTGTTGCGCGTCCACTGGCTGATCCGCGCCCCGTCGTTCGTGGCCGAGGCGTACAGGTCCAGCGCCTTGCCGCTGTTGCGGTTCACCAGCACGTAGGAGGCGTTGGTGTCCACTGTGGCTGCGGCCGCCGGCGCCGCGTTGACCGCGACGAGTGCGCTGGCTGCCATGGCCGCGGCCGCCGCCGCGGCCAACCCTGAGCGCCAGCGAGATCTGTGCCGAGAGGCGGGACGAGCCTCTACGAGGGCTTTCATGGTCCACTCCTTCGATCGGGGTCACCCACGAGCGGGAGCGCCCGCGCGTGCCGTGGCGTGCGTACCGGCGTCCTGGTGGTGGCGTCAGCACGTCTGGGGTGTTGTGTGCGGGCAACCCGCGGCCAACGGCGCACGTCGATGGCGATGGCGATGCCACGATCCGGGCTTCGTGGCAGGCCGCGCCGAACTGCGCGGTACGACGTCCTGGCTCCCGGTGGCCGGGTGGCCCGCGGGGTGAAAATTAGCGGGTGATACGTCATACGTCAAATGATTGCCATCGATCTGCACGATCACGCCAAGCGGCGACCTGACGGTCAGGGCGGCGCCCCCCGGCTTTGGGGGGCGCCCACAGGGGAAAACAACGCCGGGGGGGGA
>NZ_JBEZEH010000282.1:0-7182 GCF_040648775.1 Micromonospora sp. NPDC049089 | reverse complement strand
TGTCCACGCCCAGAACGCCCCGTCACGCGCCACATCTGTCGGCTCGGCGGGATCGGCTGTGGTCGACGACGTGTCGCGCTCGCTCTCGGTGGGCGCCCGGGATCGGGTCACCCAGTTGCTGTTGGAGCAGGGTGCCACCACCGCCGCGCAGCTAGGCGCGGCGCTCGGGCTCAGCCCGGCGGCGATCCGCCGACACCTCGACGCGATGCTTGCGGATGGTGACGTGTACGCCCGCGAGCAGCCCGTGCAGGGCAGTCGCGGTCGGGGCCGCCCGGCGAAGGTGTTCCTGCTGACCGAGGCCGCCCGGGTCCGCTGTGGCACACACCACTACGACAACATGGCCACCGCCGCGCTGCGCTGGATCGCCCGCAGCGGCGGCCCGGACGCGGTGGAGGCGTTCGCCACCGAGCAGGTGTCCGCTCTCGAGTCGCGCTGTCGGGCGGCCATGGAGGATGCGGGCGACGACCCTCTCGCGCGAGCCGAGGCACTTGCCGCAGCGCTCACGGGCGAGGGTTACGCTGCCAATGCGACCACGATCGCCTCTGGCGGCCAGCTCTGTCAGCACCACTGCCCGGTGGCGCACGTGGCCGCCGAGTTTCCTCAGCTGTGCGAGGCCGAGACCGCGGTCATCTCCCGTCTGGTCGGCACCCACGTGCAGCGTCTGGCCACCATCGCGCACGGCGACGGGGTGTGCACCACGCACATCCCGACCCAGCCGGGCCGTGCTCAATCCGGTAATCCCGTAACCACTGTGAGGACAGATAGATGACCGAGCAGATCGTCCAGCCCCTGACCCAGGAAGAGCAGCTCGCCGCCCTGGGCCGGTACGAGTACGGCTGGTCCGACCCGGACGCCGCCGGGGCTGTCGCCCAGCGTGGCATCAACGAGGCGGTGGTGCGGGACATCTCGGCCAAGAAGAACGAGCCGGCGTGGATGCTCGACCTGCGGCTGAAGGGCCTGCGGCTGTTCGGCCGTAAGCCGATGCCGGCGTGGGGCGCGGACCTCACCGGGATCGACTTCGACAACATCAAGTACTTCGTCCGGTCGACCGAGAAGCAGGCCACCAGCTGGGAGGACCTGCCCGAGGACATCAAGAACACCTACGACCGGCTGGGCATCCCGGAGGCGGAGAAGCAGCGGCTGGTCGCCGGTGTCGCGGCGCAGTACGAGTCGGAGGTCGTCTACCACAAGATCCGCGAGGACCTTGAGGAGCAGGGCGTCCTCTTCCTGGACACCGACACGGCGCTGCGCGAGCACGAGGACGTCTTCAAGGAGTACTTCGGCACCGTGATCCCGGTCGGCGACAACAAGTTCGCCGCCCTGAACACCTCGGTGTGGTCCGGTGGCTCGTTCATCTACGTGCCGAAGGGCGTGCACGTCGAGATCCCGCTGCAGGCCTACTTCCGGATCAACACGGAGAACATGGGCCAGTTCGAGCGGACGCTGATCATCGTCGACGAGGGTGCGTACGTGCACTACGTCGAGGGCTGCACCGCGCCGCTCTACTCCTCCGACTCGCTGCACAGCGCGGTCGTGGAGATCATCGTCAAGAAGAACGCGCGTTGCCGCTACACGACCATCCAGAACTGGTCGAACAACGTCTACAACCTGGTCACCAAGCGCGCCGTCTGCCACGAGGGCGCGACCATGGAGTGGGTCGACGGCAACATCGGCTCCAAGGTGACCATGAAGTACCCGGCGGTCTACATGACCGGCGAGCACGCCAAGGGCGAGGTGCTCTCGGTGGCGATGGCCGGCGAGGGTCAGCACCAGGACGCCGGCGCCAAGATGGTGCACGCCGCGCCGCACACCTCCTCGACCATCGTGTCGAAGTCGATCGCCCGTGGCGGCGGCCGCACCTCGTACCGGGGTCTGGTGCAGGTGCTGGAGGGTTCGCACCACAGCCGGAGCACCGTCAAGTGCGACGCACTGCTCGTCGACACGATCTCCCGCTCGGACACCTACCCGTACGTCGACATCCGTGAGGACGACGTGTCGATGGGGCACGAGGCGACCGTCTCCAAGATCAGTGATGACCAGCTCTTCTACCTGATGAGCCGGGGCCTGAGCGAGGACGAGGCGATGGCGATGATCGTGCGCGGCTTCATCGAGCCGATCGCCAAGGAGCTCCCGATGGAGTACGCCCTGGAGCTCAACCGCCTGATCGAGCTTCAGATGGAGGGCGCGGTCGGCTGACGCCGCCGTTCCCCCGTGACGGGCCGGAACCTCGGCCCGTCACACCCGGCCCCAACTCGTCGTCACGGAACAGACAGACCAAGGAAGACATGACTACCCAGGCTTCCGCGCCGCCGCCCAGCACCAAGTCGCAGGCGCTGCGCTCGTACGACGTCGCCGACTTCCCGGCCCTCACCGGCCTGGAGGAGGAGTGGCGCTTCACCCCGCTCAAGCGCCTGCGCGGCCTTACCGGCGACGGCTCCAGGTCGCTGCGCGGCGCCAGCCGCGCCGAGCTGGAGTCGTCGGACGACGCGCCGGCCGCTACCGGCGCGGTCCGACACGAGTACGGTGACCTGCCCGAGGGCGTCGCCATCACCCGGGTCGGCCGTGACGACGAGCGCGTCGGCAGCGTGCTGATCCCGGTCGACCGGGTCAGCGCGTTGGCTTACGGTGCCGCCGCGGACGCACTGCTGCTGCGGGTGGACCCCGACGTGGTGCTCGGCGAGGCGGTACGGCTGCGGGTGGTCGGCGAGGGCGTCGAGCAGCCGGCGTTCGGTCACACCTTCGTCGAGGTGGGCCGGTTCGCCGAGGCGACAGTGGTGCTGGAGCACGTCGGGTCGGCCACCCTGGCCGACAACGTCGAGGTCGCCGTGGCCGATGGCGCGAAGCTGACGCTGGTCACGGTCGCCGACTGGGCCGACGACGCGGTCCAGGTCCAGCACCTGAAGATCAAGCTGGGTCGGGACGCCAAGGTCATCCACATCCAGGTCTCCCTGGGTGGCGACCTGGTCCGGCAGTTCACCAGCGTGGAATACACCGGGCGCGGGGGCGAGGCCGAGCTGTACGGCGTCTACTTCGCCGACTCCGGCCAGCACCTGGAGCACCGGCAGTTGGTCGACCACAATGTGCCGGACTGCCGCAGCTACGTCGGCTACCGGGGCGCTCTGCAGGGCGAGAGCGCGCACACCGTCTGGGTGGGCGACGTGCTCATCCAGGCCGAGGCGACCGGCACCGACACGTACGAGATCAACCGGAACCTGCTGCTCACCGACGGCGCGCGGGCGGACTCCGTACCCAATCTGGAGATCGAGACCGGCGAGATCGCCGGCGCCGGTCACGCCAGCGCGACCGGCCGCTTCGACGACGAGCAGCTGTTCTACCTGATGGCCCGGGGCATCCCGGAGAGTGAGGCCCGCCGGCTGGTGGTCCGTGGCTTCTTCGCCGAGCTGATCAACAAGATCCCGGTGGAGTCGCTGCGGGAGAGCCTCGGCGACGCGATCGAGGCCCGGCTGACCAAGGCCGGCGCTTGATGATCCGGCTCTGCTCCACCGAGGACGTGCCGAAGGGCACCGCGATCCGCGCGGACGTCGACGGCACCCCGATCGCCCTGGTGCACGGCGAGGACGGCAACTTCTACGCCGCGTACGACGAGTGCTCGCACGCCGCTGTCGCGCTCTCCGAGGGCGAGGTCGACGGCTGCACGCTCGAGTGCTGGTTGCACGGCTCGCGCTTCGACCTGCGCACCGGCGAGCCGACCGGCCTGCCCGCCACCGAACCCGTCCCCGTCTACCCCGTCGAAGTCCGCGACGGCGACATCTACCTCAGCCTGACGCCGAGTAATGGAGTGACCCGATAATGAGCACCCTGGAGATCCGCGACCTGAAGGTGTCGGTCAAGCTGCCCGAGGGTGAGCTCAAGCCGATCCTGGCCGGCGTCGACCTGACCGTGAAGTCGGGCGAGACCCACGCGATCATGGGCCCGAACGGCTCCGGCAAGTCCACCCTGGCGTACTCGATCGCCGGCCACCCCAAGTACGAGATCACCGGCGGTACGGTGACCCTCGACGGCGAGGACGTGCTGGCGATGACTGTCGACGAGCGCGCCCGCGCCGGTCTCTTCCTGGCCATGCAGTACCCGGTCGAGGTGCCCGGCGTCTCGGTGGCGAACTTCCTGCGGACCGCGAAGACCGCCATCGACGGCGAGGCGCCGAAGCTCCGTACCTGGGGTGGCGAGCTGCGCGGCGCTATGGAGCGCCTCCAGATGGACCCGGCGTTCGCCCAGCGCAACGTCAACGAGGGCTTCTCCGGTGGTGAGAAGAAGCGGCACGAGATCGTCCAGCTGGAGCTTCTCAAGCCGAAGATCGCGATCCTCGACGAGACCGACTCCGGTCTCGACGTGGACGCGCTGCGCGTGGTCAGCGCGGGCGTCAACCGGGTCCGCGACACCGGCGACACCGGCGTGCTGCTGATCACCCACTACACGCGGATCCTGCGCTACATCAAGCCGGACTTCGTGCACGTCTTCGTGGCCGGCCGGATCGTCGAGCAGGGCGGCCCGGAGCTGGCCGACAAGCTCGAGGCCGAGGGCTACGAGCGGTACGCCGCCGGGGCCGGCACGGCCAAGGCCTGAGCGAAAGAGGCGCTGCCGAGATGACCAGCATCGCGATCCCCGAGGGGATGCCGCAGTACGACGACGTGCCGCGTTTCGACGTGGCCCGGGTGCGCGCCGATTTCCCGATCCTGGACCGGGAGATCAACGGGCACCCGCTGGTCTACCTCGACAGCGCCAACACCTCCCACAAACCGCGCCAGGTGCTCGACGTGCTCGACGAGCACTACGCGCGGCACAACGCGAACGTGTCGCGGTCGGTGCACACCCTGGGCACCGAGGCCACCGAGGCGTACGAGGGGGCGCGGGCGAAGGTCGCCGCGTTCATCAACGCGCCGAGCGTCGACGAGGTGGTGTTCACCAAGAACTCCACCGAGGCGATCAACATCGTGGCGTACGCCTTCTCGAACGCCTCGCTGCGCGCGGACGCCGACCCCCGGTTCCGGCTCGGTCCCGGCGACGAGGTGGTGATCTCCGAGATGGAGCACCACTCGAACATCGTCCCGTGGCAGCTGCTCTGTGAGCGGACCGGCGCGACCCTGCGCTGGTTCCCGGTCACCGACCAGGGCCGGCTGGACGAGTCGGGCCTGGAGGACCTGGTCACCGAACGGACGAAGATCGTCTCGTTGGTGCACGTGTCGAACATCCTGGGCACTGTCAACGCGACCTCCCGGATCACCGCTCGGGTCCGCGAGGTGGGCGCGCTGCTGCTGCTGGACTGCTCGCAGTCGGCGCCGCACCTGCCCCTCGACGTGGTCGACCTGGACGCCGACTACATCGTGTTCACCGGCCACAAGATGTGCGGCCCCACCGGCATCGGTGTGCTCTGGGGCCGGGCCGAGCTGCTGGCGGCCATGCCGCCGGTGATGGGCGGCGGCTCGATGATCGAGACGGTCACCATGGGCCGCTCGACGTTCGCCGCCCCGCCGGCCCGGTTCGAGGCCGGCACCCCGCCGATCGCCGAGGCGGTCGCGTTGGGCGCGGCGGTGGACTACCTGACCGGCGTCGGGATGCGAGCCATCCAGTGGCACGAGAAGGAGCTGACGGCGTACGCGCTGGACGCCTTCGGCTCGGTGCCGGACCTGCGGATCTTCGGCCCGACAGTGCCGGTGGGCCGGGGCGGCACCATCTCGTTCGCGCTCGGTGACGTGCACCCGCACGACGTGGGTCAGGTGCTCGACTCGCTCGGCGTGCAGGTGCGGGTGGGTCACCACTGTGCCAAGCCGGTGTGCAGCCGGTTCGGCGTCCCCGCCATGACCCGGGCCTCGTTCTACCTCTACACCACCACCGAGGAGATCGACGCTCTGGTGGCCGGTCTGGAGCAGGTACGGAAGGTGTTCGACTGATGCAGCTCGACCAGCTCTACCAGGAGATCATCCTGGACCACTACAAGCGCCCGCACGGGCGTGGCCTGCGCGATGCCGACGACCCGGGCGACCAGGTCGCGGAGGCGCACCACGTCAACCCCACCTGCGGTGACGAGGTCACCGTCCGGGTGGCCACCGACGGCACAGTGCTGCACGACATCTCGTACGACGGGATGGGCTGCTCGATCAGCCAGGCGTCGGCGAGTGTGCTGCACGAGTTGCTGCGTGGTCGGGGCGCCGGGGAAGCATTCGAGGTGCACGAGGCGTTCGTGGAATTGATGTCCGGACGTGGCCAGGTCACGCCGGACGAGGACGTGCTCGGTGACGGGGTTGCTTTCGCGGGTGTGGCCCGTTACCCCGCCCGGGTCAAGTGCGCGCTGCTGCCGTGGATGGCGTTCAAGGACGCCGCGGCACGCGCCGGTGTGGGCGTGAGCCCGGAGGTGAAGGCGTGAGCGAGCGTCAGCGAGCGAATGACACAGTGGTGCCTTGCGGCATCACGCAGCGAAGCGGAGGGACGGCATGAGCGAGCACATCGCTGCTACTGAGGCGACGCCGGAGGCCGGTGACACCACTGTGGTGCCGCAGACCGACGCCGCGACGACCGACGGCACCTCTGACGCCGCCGCTCCTGCGGGCGGCGTCAGCAAGGCCATGATCGCCGACATCGAGGAGGCGATGAAGGACGTCGTCGACCCGGAGCTCGGCATCAACGTGGTCGACCTTGGCCTCGTGTACGGCGTCCACGTCGACGACGAGAACGTCGCCACCCTGGACATGACGCTCACCTCGGCGGCCTGCCCGCTGACCGACGTCATCGAGGACCAGACCCGGCAGGCGCTGACCACCGGCCCCGGCGGTGGCCTGGTCAACGACATCCGGATCAACTGGGTGTGGCTCCCGCCGTGGGGCCCGGACAAGATCACTGACGAGGGTCGGGACCAGCTTCGCTCCCTCGGCTTCAACGTCTGAACCGATCCCACTTCGTCGAGCGCGGTACCCGTCCGGGTGCCGCGCTCGACGCGTTTCCAGACCAGTTCAGCACGCGGTCGGCGACCAGCTCGCGACCCCCGACTGACCGCCTGAGGTTCGGCTCTGCTCCCTCGGCCGATCCCAGAACACCCCAAGATCGCGCTTGATCCTCGATGTAGTGGCCTCGGTGCGTCGCCGAGGCCCCAACATCCTGGTTCGAGTGCGATCTTGGTGGGCGGGGGCACCAGGGCCGGGGTTTCGATCTACAAAGGGGCGGCGGTCG
>NZ_JBEZEH010000281.1:0-7259 GCF_040648775.1 Micromonospora sp. NPDC049089 | reverse complement strand
GCCGATCGGTGCCCGCCCCGCCTGTGACACGAGTTGGTAGGCGTCCAGGGTTTCCAGGCGGATGCCCAGGAGGGCGTCGACGGTGGTCGCGAAGAGAGCGGGCGCTTCGGGGTCGTCGGTGGCACCGGCGAGGGTCGCCTCGGCCCAGCGGTCGGCTGCGGCCAGGGCTCCGGGAGTGTCCAGGTCGTCGGCCAGGCGTGCGCGTACCTCGGCCAGCAGCTCGGCCCCGGACGGCCCGGCGGGCGCGGCGGCGGCCCGCCGCCAACGGTCCAGGCGCTCGTGCGCGGCGGTGAGCAGGTCGTCGGTCCAGGTGCGGTCGCTGCGGTAGTGCCCGGAGATCAACGCCAGCCGGATCGCCATCGGGTCGACCTTGTCCGCGCGCAGCCGGGACACGAAGACCAGGTTGCCGCGGGACTTGGACATCTTCTCGCCGTCCAGACCGATCATGCCGGCGTGGACGTAGTGCTCGGCGAACGGCGCCTGGCCGGTGAGCCGCTCGGCGTGCGCGGCGGAGGCCTCGTGGTGCGGGAACAGCAGGTCGTTGCCGCCGCCCTGCACGTCGATCCGATCACCGAGCAGGTTCAGCGCGATGACCGCGCACTCGATGTGCCAGCCGGGGCGGCCCGGGCCCAGCTCGCCGCCCGGCCAGGACGGCTCGCCCTCGCGGGCGCCGCGCCACAGCAGCGGGTCCAGTGGGTCCCGCTTGCCGGCCCGGTCGGGGTCGCCACCGCGCTCGGGGAAGATCTCCAGCATCTGCTCGCGGGTCAGGTTCGACTCGTAGCCGAAGCGGGGCGTGGCGGAGATGTCGAAGTAGACGTCGCCGGTGCCGTCATCGAGCCGGTACGCGGCACCGTCCTTGAGCAGCACCTCGACCTTGTCGGCGATGTCCGGGATCGACTCGACGGCACCCACGTAGTGCGCCGGCGGGATGATCCGCAGCGCCTCCATGTCCTCCCGGAACAGCGCCGTCTCGCGCATCGCCAGGACCACCCAGTCCTCGCCGTCGCGGGCGGCCCGCTCCAGCAGCGGGTCGTCGATGTCGGTGACGTTCTGCACGTAGCGCACCGGGCGGCCGGCGTCACGCCACACCCGCTGCACCAGGTCGAACGTGATCATGGTGGCGGCGTGGCCGAGGTGGGTGGCGTCGTACGGGGTGATGCCGCAGACGTACATGCTGCCCGCGTCGGCCGGCTCACTCGGGTGGACACCCTGCCGCGCCGAGTCGTACAACGCCAGTGGCTCGCCCCTGCCCGGCAGCCGTGGCACCTCGTGTCCCGCCCAAGACTCCATGGGATCAGCCTAGCCAGCCCGCCGGCAACGCCGGAGCGCCCCACGGGTGATCAAGATGACAGCGGGTCACATGGGCGGCCAGGGCATCGCCGGCCAGTCCTCCGGAGGCTGCGGGAAGCAGCCGGTCTCGCGCAGCCGGTCGACCCGAGCGGCCACCTCGGCCACCTCGCTGATCGTCAGATGGTCGGCCAACTCCGCGCCGAGCGCACCGGCGACCTGACCGGCCAGCGCGTCGAGCATCTCCACGGCGTCCGCGGGCAGGCGCTTACCGGCCCAACCCCAGAGCACGGTGCGCAGCTTGTCCTCCACGTGGAAGCTCACCCCGTGGTCTACGCCGTAGATCCGGTCGTCGGCACCGACGAGCACGTGACCGCCCTTACGGTCGGCGTTGTTGAGCACCGCGTCGAGCACCGCGAGCCGGGCCAGCCGTGGGTCGTCGGCGTGGGCGAGGGCGTACGCGGCGCCGTCGTCGTCCCGGGCCGCGGCGATCGGGATCCAGCGTGGCGGCAACTCCCCGGCGGGCAGGAAACCGACAAGTGGTTCGGCGTCCTCCGGCTCGTCGATCCACAGCTGGCAGGAGCCGGGGCCGAACGGGCCGTCGCGCAGCACCGTCGGCGGCACCAGGTCCCATCCGGTGGCCCGGGAGACCAGGTACGCCGAGACCTCCCGGCCGGCCAGCGTGCCGTCGGGGAAGTCCCAGAGGGGGCGCTCGCCACGGACCGGCTTGTAGACGCACCGGGCGGTCAACCCGTCCAGGGTCAGGATGCCGCGCAGCGTCGTGTTCGACGCGTCGACCAGCCGACCTTCCAGGTCGAGGACGCCGTCACGCAGCAGCCGCAGCGCGGCGTCGCCGTCCTGGCGAGGCTGGAGGCCGGACGAGGTCACCGGTGATAACCGTTGTGCCGCGGGCAGAGGTGCCCGGCGGGGTCCAACGGTTGGCCGCAGAGCGGGCACGGTGGCCGGCCCGCGTTGACCACTCGCCGGGCCCGCTCGATGAACTGGCGGGTCGCCTGGGGAGTGAGCCGGACCCGGAGCCGATCCAGGTCCTCGTCCGGCTCTTCGTCCTCGTCGTCGTCGTCGTCCTCGTCGCCGAGCTCGACCTCGGGCTCCACCTCGCCCGCCGCGATCGCCTCGATCACCACGGTGGCGGTGTCCACGTCGAAGGCCAGCCCGAGCGTCCCGACCCGGAACTCCTCGTCGACCGGAGTGTCCAGCGGCTCATTGTCGCCGATCACCGGCGCCAGCTCGGGCAGGTCCACCCCGAAGCGACGCTGCGCCTCGGTGAGCAACTCCTCAAGCTTCTCGGCGAGCAGGGACACCTGGACCTTCTCCAGCGCGACGCTGACCAGCCTGCCGCCGCCGCGGGCCTGCAGGAAGAACGTGCGCTCCCCCGGCGGCCCGACAGTCCCGGCGACGAACCGCTCCGGCGGTTCGAAGGCGTGCACCTGGTGGGTCATACCCACGACCCTATCCGGCCCGCCCTGGCATCGCGCACCCCACCGACCCGAATCGCCACAGCGACGGCGCGCCCGGTGTAGCAGGGGTTACACCCGGGCGTGGCGGCCATTTCGGCCTACGCGGACGCCCCGGCCGGGGGCGGTGTCGTGACGGGCCTCACCGCGACGCACCCGCTCCGCCGCCGACGGCCGCGTCCGAGTCGGCCACGCGGTTCGCGCGCCGACGCCGCTTGGCCGGCGGCGGCACCAGCGCCGCCAGATCGCCACCGGTGTCGTTGAGTCGCACCAGAAACGGACGCAGCGGCGTGAACCGGATCGCCGTCACCGACGCCGGGTCGGCAACGATCCGCTGAAAGGCATCCAGGTGTACGCCGAGCGCGTCCGCCACGATGGCCTTGATCACATCGCCGTGGCTGCACGCCAACCAGACCGCCTCAGGCCCGTGCTCGGCGGTGACCCGCGCGTCCCAGGAGCGCACCGCCGCCACGGCACGGGCCGCCATCGCCGCCATCGCCTCGCCATCCGGGAAGACCGCGGCGCTGGGGTGCTGCTGGACCACCGGCCAGAGCGGCTCCTTGGCGAGTTTCTTCAGCGGCTGCCCCTCCCAACTGCCGTAGTCGCACTCGATCAGCCCGTCCTCGACGATCGGGGCGGCCTGCGGGAGCGCCAGCTCCAGGGTCTGCCGGCAGCGGATGAGCGGGCTGGTCACCACGGCGGCCAACGGCACCGCCCGCAGGCGCTCGCCGACCGCGGTGGCCTGCGCGCGCCCGGTGTCGTCCAACTCGACCGGTTGCCGACCGGCCAGGCCGCCATCGGCGTTCGCCGTGGTACGGCCGTGTCGCAGAAGCAGAAGGGTTGCCACGGGACCACCCTATGACCTGGCCCCCGGGCCGGGCCGTCGCGGGCGGCGACCTCACGACTGCGGCCCTCGTCCCCACCCCCGAGCGGAGACGAGGGCCGTCGGCAGACCGGTCAGGTGGCGCTGATCGTGCCGGTCAGCAGCAGGGCCAGGACCAGGGTGCCCAGCGCGACCCGGTACAGCACGAAGACGTACAGGGTGTGGTGGGCGACGTAGCGCAGCAGCCAGGCGATGGCCGCATAGCCGATGCCGAACGCGATCAGGGTGGCCACGATCGTCTGGGCCACGGTCGGCACTGACGTGCCCGGGGCGGACGGTTCGAAGACGTCCCCGAGGCTGAACACCCCGGACATCACCACCGCCGGGATGGCCAGCAGGAACGAGTACCGTGCCGCCGCCTCCCGGGTCAGGTTGAGCAGCAGGCCGGCGGTCAGCGTGCCGCCGGAGCGGGACACACCGGGGACCAACGCCATCGCCTGGGCGAAGCCCATCACGATGCCGTCCTTCATCCGGAAGTTCTCCAGGGTGCGGGTCTGCCGCCCCCAGTACTCGGCGAACGCCAGCACGAACGCGAACACGATCAGCGTGGTCGCCACCACCCACAGGTTGCGCCCGGCGGTCTTGATCTGGTCCTTGAACAGGAAACCGAACAGCCCGATCGGGATCGAGCCGACGATGACGTACCAGCCCATCCGGTAGTCGAGGCTGGAGCGGACCGACTTGTCCCGGATGCCCACCAGCCAGGTCCGGGTGATCCGCCAGATGTCCTTGGCGAAGTAGATCAGCACTGCCGCTTCGGTGCCGAGCTGGGTGACCGCGGTGAACGACGCGCCGGCGTCACGGTCGAAGAAGATCGCCGAGGTGATCCGCAGATGCCCCGACGAGCTGACCGGAAGGAACTCGGTCAGTCCCTGGACGATGCCCAGGACGATGGCCTCGACCCAGGTCACTCGCCGACTCCCGAGAGGTCGAGAGCCTCGGCGACGGTACGCAGAGTCTGCACACCGCTGTCCCGGTCGGCCACGAAAAGGGTCACCGACAGCGTGGTGACCCCGGCTGCCGCGTACTCCCGCATCCGTTCGGCGACGCGCTCCTTCGGACCGAGCAGCGAGGTGCGGTCGATGAACTCCATGGGCACGGCGGCGGCAGCGTCACGCTGCCGCTTGGCCAGGTACAGGTCCTGCACCTCGCGGGCGGCGTCGCCGTAGCCCATCCGGGTGGCGAGCTGGTTGTAGAAGTTCTGCTGGCGGCTGCCCATACCGCCCACGTAGAGCGCGGCGTACCAGCGGACGAGTTCGGCGCAGGAGGCCACGTCGTCGCCGATCACCACGGGCACCGACGGCACCACGTCGAACCCGGCCAGCTCCTTGCCGACCTTGGCCCGCCCGGCGCGCACCGAGGCGAGCTGCTCCTCGGCGAACTCCGGAGCGTAGAACACCGCCAGCCAGCCGTCGGCGATCTCGCCGGCCAGCTCCAGGTTCTTCGGGCCGACCGCAGCCAGGTAGATCGGTATGTGCTCGCGCGGTGGGTGGAAGCCCAGTCGCAGGGCCTTGCCCGGGCCGTCCGGCAGCGGCAGCGTGTAGTGCTCGCCGTCGTACGCCACCTCCTTGCGGGCGATGGCCAGCTTGACGATGTCGACGAACTCGCGGGTCCGGGCAAGCGGCTTGGCGAAGCGCACACCGTGCCACCCCTCGGAGACCTGCGGGCCGGAGACGCCCAGGCCGAGGCGGAACCGGCCGCCGGAGAGCGCGTCGATAGTGGCGGCGGTCATGGCGGTGGCCGCCGGCGTACGGGCGGGGATCTGCATCACCGCTGCGCCGACGTCGATCCGTTCGGTCTGGCCGGCCATCCAGGCGAGCATGCTGGGTGAGTCGGAGCCGTACGCCTCCGCCGCCCACACCACCGAATAGCCCAGCCGGTCCGCCTCCTGGGCCAGCGCCAGGTGGTCGGCCGGTGTGCTCCACGCCGTCTGGTATCCGAGACTGAGCCCGAGTCGCACTGGTCCTCCCCCATCCGTGGCACAGGTCGCCCCAGGTTACGCAATGCCGATAACGGACTCGATCACCGGCTCGACACCTTATGATCCCCCCTCCATCGGGGCAGCCCGGGGCGGCGGAACCGGCAGAACCGGCAGAGATACGGGAGCGAGGATATCGGTGGCGGCAGGTTCGAAATAAGGTTCACCCATGCAACAGCGACCGCTCGGCCGAAGCGGGCTGGCGGTTTCGCGGCTCGCGCTCGGCACCATGACCTGGGGCCGGGACACCGACGCCGACGATGCGGCCGCTCAGCTGAAGAGTTACCTCGACGCGGGCGGCAACCTGATCGACACCGCCGACGTGTACGGCGACGGCGACGCCGAGTCGGTGATCGGCTCGCTGCTGGGCTCCCTCGTCCCCCGCGAGGAGCTGCTGATCGCCACCAAGGCGGGGTTGCGCCCCGGCAGTGGCCGACGCCGGGACGGCTCCCGGGGGCACCTGCTGCGTACCTTGGACGCGTCGCTGCGCCGCCTCGGCACCGACCACGTCGACCTGTTCCAAGTGCACGGCTACGACCCGGACACCCCCCTCGAAGAGACCCTGGCCGCCCTGGATCACGCGGTGGCCAGCGGCAAGGTCCGCTACGTCGGGGTGTCGAACTTCTCCGGCTGGCAGACCGCGCGGGCCGCCGCCTGGCAGACCGCCTGGCCGGGGCGGGCGCCGGTGGTCGCGTCCCAGGTGGAGTATTCGCTGCTGGAACGGGGCGTGGAGCGGGAGGTGCTGCCCGCGTGCGACGCGCTCGGCCTCGGCGTGCTGCCCTGGTCGCCGCTGGGCCGGGGCGTGCTCACCGGCAAGTACCGGCACGGCCGTCCGGCCGACTCCCGGGCCGCGTCGCCGCACTTCGAGCGGTTCGTCTCGACCTACCTGGAGCCGCGCTGCTCCAGCATCGTGGAGGCGGTGGCGACGGCGGCCGGTGGGCTGGGGGTGTCGCCGCTGGAGGTGGCGTTGGCCTGGATCCGGGACCGGCCGGGCGTGACCGCGCCGATCCTCGGCGCGCGCACGGTCGGGCAGTTGCTCGGCGCGCTCGCGGTGGAGCGGATCACCCTCCCAGAGGAGATCACCACCGCGCTGGACGACGTCTCCGCGGTGCCGGTCGGCTACCCCGAACGCGACGGCTGACCGGGCGGCCGCGACCGTCCCCGGGCGAAACCGGTCCAGCGCGTCGATCTTGCAGTTCCTGTTGCCGTTATGGTGCGACGTGACTGTTTTGTCGCGACAGGAAGTGCAAGATCGGCGCGGCGAGGGGGTTGGGCGGGCGCGGGGTGGCGTGGGGTGGTCGGCGGGGTGGACCGGTGGGGGCGGCGTTGTTGGTCACCCTGGAGGGGGTGGCAAACGGTCGCTGGGCTGGGCAGCATGGAGGGCATGGACTACGAATACGCGCCACTGCGGCTGCCGCCGAACGTCGACCGGTTGACCGCAGCGGCGCAGTTGGCGATCCAGGCGGAGTTCTCCGGATGGGAGTTGGCCCGGGTGCGGCTGTACCGGGACGGCACGCGGCAGGTGGTGCTACGTCGGCGGCGGGTCAACCAGCCGCAGCCGGGTCTGTCGTACTGACGACCGGGCGGGGGGGGGGGGGGGGGGCGGGCCGCCCGGGGGCGGGGGCCGGCGCCCGGC
>NZ_JBEZEH010000280.1:0-7266 GCF_040648775.1 Micromonospora sp. NPDC049089 | reverse complement strand
CGGGCCGGCCGCGCCCCCCCCCCCCCCCCCCCTTCCACGTGCTTGATGAATCAGCGCGTCAGCGCGTGACCTCACCGGCGATGAACTCCTCGACGGCCTGGTGGGCGTCGTGGTCGGCGTACTGCACCGGCGGGGACTTCATGAAGTACGACGAGGCCGACAGGATCGGGCCGCCGATCTTCCGGTCCAGGGCGATCTTCGCGGCCCGGACCGCGTCGATGATGACGCCGGCCGAGTTCGGAGAGTCCCACACCTCGAGCTTGAGCTCGGCGTTGAGCGGGGTGTCACCGAACGAGCGGCCCTCCAGGCGGATGTACGCCCACTTGCGGTCGTCCAGCCACGGCACGTGGTCCGACGGGCCGATGTGCACGTCGCTCTTGCTCATCTCGTGCGGGATCTGCGAGGTGACCGACTGGGTCTTCGAGATCTTCTTCGAGACCAGGCGCTTGCGCTCCAGCATGTTCATGAAGTCCATGTTGCCGCCGAAGTTGAGCTGGTACGTGCGCAGCAGCTCGACGCCGCGGTCCTCGAAGAGCTTCGCGAGGGCACGGTGCACGATGGTGGCGCCGACCTGGCTCTTGATGTCGTCACCGACGATCGGCAGGCCCGCGTCCTCGAACTTCTTGGCCCACTCGGGGTCGGAGGCGATGAAGACCGGCAGGGCGTTGACGAACGCGCAGCCGGCGTCGATCGCGGCCTGGGCGTAGAACTTGGCGGCCTGCTCGGAGCCGACCGGCAGGTAGCAGACGACGACGTCGACCTGCGCGTCGCGCAGCGCCTGCGCCACGTCGACGGGGGTGGCGTCCGACTCCTCGACGATCTCGCGGTAGTACTGGCCCAGACCGTCGAAGGTCGGACCGCGCTGCACGCTGACGCCGGTCGGCGGCACGTCGCAGAGCTTGATGGTGTTGTTCTCGCTGGCGACGATCGCCTCCGCGAGGTCCATGCCCACCTTCTTGGCGTCCACGTCGAATGCCGCGACGAACTCCACGGCGTTGACGTGATAATCGCCGAAGGCGACGTGCATGAGACCCGGGACGCGGTCGTTCGGGTTGGCGTTCCGGTAGTACTCGACGCCCTGAACCAGGGACGAGGCGCAGTTACCCACACCGACGATGGCGACGCGGACGGAGCCCATAGCGTCTGCCTCCTTCTTTTCTGTCACGGCCGCTCATTCCTGGTCTCTCCAGGCGGAGGCGGGCTGTTGTCTTCTCGTCGGCCGCCGGCTGTCCCTATGTTCGGGACCGTCGGGGCTCGGCCGGAGCGCTCGTTGGCGATGAGCTCCTCCAGCCAGCGGACCTCGCGCTCACAGGCATCAAGGCCGTGGCGCTGCAGTTCCAGCGTGTAAGCGTCGAGGCGCTCGGCTGCCCGGCCCAGCACGTCACGAAGCCCTTCGCGACGCTCCTCGATCTTGCGGCGGCGACCCTCCAGAATGCGCAGTCGGGTCGCCTGGTCGGTCCGGGCGAAGAACGCGAAGTGCACTCCGAAGCCCGTGTCGTCGTACGTCTCGGGTCCGGCCTGTGCGATCAGCTGGGCGAAGCGTTCCTTGCCTTCCGCGGTGATTTTGTAGACCACCCGACCTCGTCGGCTGGTCAGCGCGGGAACCTCCTCGGCAGTGGCGGGTGTCTCAGCAGCTTCGGTGATCCATCCCGCCGCCTGAAGCCTGCGTAGCGTGGGATAGAGCGAGCCGTAGCTGATCGCCGCCCGGATCGCGCCGAGTTTGGCGGTCAGCTCCTTGCGCAGCTCATAGCCGTGCATCGGAGACTCCTGCAGGAGGCCGAGGATGGCGAACTCAAGCACTGGCCACCCTCTCTTTACCCTCCGGCGTGGAGTGGTAACCGCCGCGATGTATCGGACCGATACATCGCACGTTAGCGGGTCGCGTGGGCCAGGGCAAACCCCCGTTCCGAGATGTCGTCGTCACGGATTGTGAGCGTGGTCGCCTGCTCGGTTCGGACCGCGTACCCTTCTCCGCATGCGTACGCAGCGCCAGGTCGTCGACTACTCGCTTCAGAAGCGAGCAGTGCTGCGTGAGCTCCTGGCCGGCCGGGTCGGCACGTACGACGTCTGCGACGCGTCGCCGTACCTGAAGAACGCCGCTCGGTTCCACGGAGAGCCGACGGACCGGCGCTGCCCGATCTGCCGCAGCGAAAACCTGACGCTGGTCCACTACATTTACGGTGACGAACTCAAGCAGTCCGCCGGCCAGGCTCGGACACTTGCCGAGTTGCCCGTGCTGGCGATGACGCTGCGTGAGTTCCAGGTCTTCGTCGTGGAGGTGTGCCTCGGTTGTGACTGGAACCATCTCGTCGAGCAGTACCTGCTCGGCCGGGACGGTCTGACCGGCGACAGCGACGGCACGAGCGAGCAGGACGCGGCGGGCGCCGAAGGCGCCGGTCGGCGGAGGCGAGAGGCGCAACGGTGACATCAGCTGGTTGGACCGGCCCCGGAGTGGCAGACGAAACCCGGGACGGCCGACCGCTTGTTCGCCCGATTGGCCCGATTGATACGGCAATGACCCCGGTCGGTCGGCACCCCCGTGCCGGCGTCCCGGGTGAAGCAACTCACGGCAACCCGGTGGCGGCGCAGCCGCGCCCCACCGCGACCGGCAGGGTGTGAGGAATGAACTCGTACGGTGATCCCAGTTCTGCGCGCGGGCGGGCCCAGTACTCGGGTCCGGACGGTGACCCCGGACCGGGCGCGGACGACGCGTACCGCCGGCCCGGCGGTGACTCCGGCGCGGCAACCCCGGGCCGCGCCTCGGTGACGCCCCGGGCTGCCGGTGGCCGCGCCACGGTCGGTGGCTCCGCCTCGGTGCCGCCGCGTGGCAGCGCGGCCGCCGGGTCCGCGTCGGTGGGTTCGGCAGCGACCGGCCGGGCCGGTCGGGCCTCGGTGCCGGTGTCGCCGGCACCTGGTGCGGCAGCTGGCCGCGCCGGCGCCGGTCGGGCCTCGGTGCCCGTCTCCCCGGCGCCGGGCGCGCCCGCAGGTAGGGCTGCGGTCGGTGCCGCCTCCGTCGGTGCGGCCTCGGTCGGCACCGCCTCGGCGGGCCGGGCCAGCGTCGGGTCCGCGTCGGTCGGTGGTCGTGCGGCGGTCGCGCGGGCGAGCGTCTCACCGGTCTCCGGTGGGCCGGGCGGCCCTGGGGGTCCCGGTGGGCCGGGCGGCCCTGGTGGTCCCGGTCGGGGCGGCCGTGGTCCGGGCGACCCGGGCGCCGCAGCGCGGGCGAAGAAGCGCAAGCGGATGAACCTGCTGATCGCCGGGTTCGCCGTCTTCGTCATGCTCGCCGGCATCGGCGTGGTCGGGTTCACCTACTACTCGACGAACGTGGTGCTTCCGGACGAGATCACTCCGCCGCAGGCGACCACCCTGTACGCCTTCGACAACAAGACGATCATCGCGAAGGTGGGCGATCAGAACCGGACCCTGGTCACCATCGACCAGATTCCGGACCACGTGCAGAAGGCGGTGGCCGCAGCCGAGGACCGGAACTTCTACCGGCACTCGGGTGTGGACTACAAGGGCATCGCCCGGGCCGGCTGGAACAACCTCTCCGGCGGCGACAAGCAGGGTGCCTCCACCATCACCCAGCAGTACGCGCGCAACGCCTACGACAACCTGAAGGACGACACGTACGCCCGGAAGGTGAAGGAGGCGATCTTCGCCTCCAAACTCAACGACGAGTACACGAAGCCGCAGATCATGCAGCACTACCTCAACGTGATCTACTTCGGCCGGGGCGCCTACGGCATCGAGGCCGCAGCGCAGACCTACTTCGGCAAGTCGGTGAGCAAGCTCAACCCGGCCGAGGGTGCCGTCCTCGCGGCTCTGATCAAGCAGCCAGAACCCAGCTCCACCCACCAGGGGTACGACCCGGCCATCAACCCGACCGCCGCACAGGATCGCTGGAACTACGTGATCGACGGCATGGTCAAGGAGGGCTGGCTGGGTGTACCCGGCATGGAGCCGCGTCCTGCTGAGTACCCGCTGAAGGCCATCAAGTCCCCGAAGAAGGGCGGCATCGGCGTCGACTTCGGCGTCGACACGCCATACGGCAACGTCATCAACTACGTCCGGCAGGAAATGCGGGACAGGGGTATCTGTGTCGAGAAGGACACGGAGGTGACAGCTACCAAGCCGTCGTGCTCCCAGGCGCTGATGTCTGGCGGTTACCGGATTCGCACCACAATGGACACGAAGATGCAGGCGGCGGCGGTCGAGACCGCCCAGCGCAAGTCCAAGGGCTCCGAGTTGGCCGGTCAGCCCTCCAACATCATGGCCGCGGTGGTGTCGATCGATCCCACGAACGGTCGGGTGGTCGCGTACTACGGCGGTGACAACGGCACCGGCACCGACTACGCCGGTAAGAACACCGACTCCACCGGGGCGATCAGCGGCGGTCACTCGCCAGGTTCAAGCTTCAAGATCTACACCTTGGCGGCCGCGCTCAAGGAGAAGAAGGCGCTCGAGTCTCGCTGGAAGGGCAAGGCCTTCAAGCCGGAGGGCACCTTCAAGGTCAGCAACGCCGGCACCGACAACCCCAGCTGCGGCAACTCCTGCACGCTGCGGGTGTCCACGCTCAAGTCCCTGAACGTGCCGTTCTACTACGTCACCGAGGAGATCGGTGCCGACAAGGTCATCGACATGGCCAAGCAGGCCGGCGTCACCACCATGTGGCGCACTGACACCAACCCGGCCAAGGCCTACGACCTGACGAAGACCGACGCGAAGGACATCACGCCGGAGCCGTTCTTCAACGTCGTCGGCTACGGCCAGTATCCGATCACGGTGCTGGACCACGCCAACGGCGTTGCGACCTTCGCCAACGGGGGCGTCTACAACAAGGCGCACTTCCTCTACTCGGTGGAGAAGCAGAACCCGAACACCGGTAAGTGGGACAAGGTCTACAGCGAGAAGCTCGACTCGAAGCGGAGAATCGAGAAGAGCGTGGTGGACGATGTGACGTCGGTGCTGAAGGACTACCCGGCCGCTGTCAACCACCGCCTCGACGACGGCCGCAAGGCCGCCTCCAAGACCGGCACCTGGGAACTCAAGGACGACAGCAGGGACAACGGCGACGCGTGGATGATCGGCTACACGCCGCAGTTGGCGACTGCGGTCTGGGTGGGCAACGTGGGGGCACGGAAGCCACTCATCCTCAAGGACGGCCGCACCAAGGTCAGTGGTGGCAACCTCCCGGGTGAGATCTGGGAGCGGTTCATGAACGAGGCGCTCAAGGGCAAGCCCAAGGTTGACTTCCCGCCGGCGGCGAACGTCGGTGATCCGGATTCCGGGAACGGTGAAGCGCCGCCGCCCCCGCCGCCACCGCCGAACCCGGGGGGTCAGCCCGGTCAGGGACAACCCTGTAACCCGCTGATCGACATCCTCTGCAACCCCGGAGGCAACAACCCCGGGGGCGGCGGCAACCCCGGGGGCGGCGGCAACCCCGGCGGCGGCAACCCTGGGGGCAACCCCGGCGGTAATCCGGGCGGCGGCGGCACAGGTGGTGGTGGTGGCGGGCTGTTGCCCAGCCTGCCACCCAACCGGGAGTGACCCGCACCAGCACACGACGCCGCCGCCGGCCGGACGACACGTCCCGGCCGGCGGCGGCGTTTTCGTACCCGGAACTCCGCGCCGGGACGGGACGGGCACCCCTGTCGTACGGCAGGATGCCTCTTCATGAGCACCCAGTCGACGCCCGGCATCGACGACGCCGGAACCACTGATCACCCGTCCCGCTCCGACGGGTTCGTCCGCGGCATCTCCAGCGTCATCGGCGGGCCGCTCGGCGACCACGCGACAGCGCTGAACCGGCCGGCCGGTCGGGAGCATCGCTTCTGGACGGCCGCGCGGATCGTGCTGGCGCTGGTGTGCCTCACACTCGCGCTGCACTGGGTGCAGAAGTCGCCCTGCCAGAACGGCGCCTGGCAGAACAACGTCCAGTACACCCGGTTCTGCTACACCGACGTCCTCGCCCTCTACTACGCCGAAGGGCTCAACGAGGGCAAGGTGCCCTACCGCGACCACCCGGTCGAGTACCCGGTGCTGACCGGCTACTTCATGGGGGCGCTGGGCCTGCCGGTGCACGCCATCGGTGACGGCGACCCGAGCATCAACCAGGGCCAGTGGTTCTACAACCTCAACGCGCTGGTGCTGGGCGCGCTCGCGGTGGCCACGGTGGCGGTGATCCTGTCGTTGCGCCGACGACGACCCTGGGACGCGGCGATGTTCGCACTCGCCCCGGCTCTGGTGCTCACCGCCACCGTCAACTGGGACCTGCTCGCCATCGGGCTGGCAGCCTTCGGCCTGCTCGCCTGGGCCCGAAAACGACCGGCGGTGGCCGGCGTGCTGCTCGGTCTGGCCGGCGCGGCGAAGCTCTGGCCGCTGTTCCTGCTCGGGCCGATCCTCATCCTGGCGCTACGGGCCGACCGGGTTCGGGCCGCGCTCATCGCCATCGGGACGGCTGTCGCGGCGGTGGTCCTCGTTAACCTGCCGGCCGCGCGGGCGTACCCGGAGAACTGGGACCGGTTCTTCGAGCTGAACACCACCCGGCCGATCGACTGGGGCACGCTCTGGTACATCGGGCGCTACCTGGACGGCAAGGTCGGTAACGACCCCGGCAGCCTCGGCCCGTTCGAGTGGCTCAACGCCAACATCCCGACCCTCAACACCGTCTCGTACGCGCTGTTCGGGCTGGCCTGCCTCGGCATCGCCGTGCTGGCGCTGCGGGCACCGCGCCGACCCCGGCTGGGTCAGCTCGCCTTCCTGGTGGTCGCCGCGTTCCTGATCTTCAGCAAGGTCTGGTCGCAGCAGTTCGTGCTCTGGCTGCTCCCGCTGGTGGTGCTCGCCCGGCCGAAGTGGGGCGCGTTCCTGGCCTGGCAGATCGCCGAGGTCTGCTACTTCGTCGCCTTCTACGGAGAACTGCTCGGTGCGGCAACCAGCAAGCCCGTCTTCCCGGAGGGGGTGTTCGTGCTGGCCTCGACGTTGCGACTGGCCACTGTGGTGGTGCTCTGCGTGTTCGTCGTCAAGGAGATCCTGCACCCTGAGCAGGACGCGGTGCGGGCTACCTACCCGGACGACCCGGACGGCGGGGTCCTCGACGGCGCCCCGGACGCCCCCTGGATAGACCGCTGGCGCCGCCCCGCGAGAAGCGAACCCTCCGTGGAATTGATCACCACCTGACCCCTCAAGCCGACCGCGGCCGGCACCACGTCAGGTTTTCGGGGGAGCCCGCCCGGCTCCGGGCGGTCAGGCTTGATCCCTGCGCCGGGC
>NZ_JBEZEH010000279.1:0-7328 GCF_040648775.1 Micromonospora sp. NPDC049089 | reverse complement strand
CGGCGGCCTCGTGGGGGGCCCGCCCTGCCCGGCGACACCGACACGGGCGCCCGGGGCCCCCCCTGCGGTGGGCGGCGCCCCGGACTCCGATTCGGTCAGCGCGGGTCGGGTCACCAGGCGGTCGCGCCGCCGTCGACCGGGTAGTTCGCCCCGGTGATGTACGACGCCCGGTCGGACGCGAGGAAGACCACCAGCTCGACGACCTCCTCGGGGCGCGCGAAGCGCTTGAGGAGCGTCTTGGCCGTGATGGCGTCCCGCGCCTCCTGGTTGTCACCGAGGTCGCGTTCGCTGGCCGGGGTGAGGGTGGGCCCGGGGCTGACCGCCACCGCGCGGATGCCGTGGGGCGCACCTTCGAGGGCGAGCTGTCGCGTCATGCCGATGATGCCGGCGTTCGCGGCGGTGTGACCGACCATCGGCGGGACGTGGCCGCCGATCATTCCGGCCATGGAGGCGGCGCTGATGATGACGCCGCCGCCGCGTCGGACCAGGTGCGGCCAGGCGAACTTCGACACGAAGTACGGAATGTCGAGTTCTCCGGTGATGGTGTAGCGCCAGTCCTCCACGGAGAAGTCGGGCATCGGGCCGAAGCGGAGCGCGGCGGCGTTGTTGTAGACCACGTCGAGCCCGCCATAGGCGGCCGCGGCGTCGTCCACCAGCTTGCGTACCTGCTCGGGGTCGGTGAGGTCGACCGGCGCGATGCCGGTCATCTCGCCGCCCGCGCGCCGGACGAGTTCGACGGTCTCGTCGTTACCCGCGACCTGGAGGTCGGCCCCGACGACCTTCGCGCCCTCGCGGGCGAAGGTCAGCGCCGCGACGCGGCCCAGGCCCCCGCCGGTGCCGGTGATCAGCACGACCTTGCCATCAAGCGTTCCCATGGAACTCCTCCTCGTTCAATGACCAACGCGCCCGGCTTTGCGGCGGTAGGTCGGATTGATATGTCAACCGAGTTAAGTCCTTGACCGGTCAATCGCTTCCCGATACCGCGTACCCGGTGACGCGCACGACAGCCCTGCGGGTCGGAGGGGCGTGGCAGGTGAGATCGCGACCGGAGCGGGAACGTCGCCAACCGGTACGCGGCAGCGGAGCCGGCCCCGAACCGGTCGGAGTCGGCCAGGCCGGGCCCGAACCGCTCGGACGACCCGGAAGGGGCCTGCGGGGACGTACGCTTGTCGGACTGTCGATCTGGGGGTGTGGGTGCGAACTCGGGCAACCGTGGCGGGTGGAGTGGTGCTCATCCTCGTCGCCGTGATCGCGATCTGGCTCGTCGTACGACAGGTCGGCGACAACCTCAGGTTGCCGCTGGTGGCACGCAAGTGCACGGTGCAGGCCGACGGACGTGTCGCGCTGGACGCCGACCAGATGGCCAACGCGGCGACCATCGCGGCGATCGGCGCGAAGCGCGGAATGCCCGAGCGGGCCGTCGTGGTCGCGCTCGCCACCGCGTACCAGGAGTCCGGGCTGCGCAACCTCGCCGACGGCGACCGCGACTCGGTCGGCCTGTTCCAGCAGCGGCCGAGCCAGGGCTGGGGCACCCCGGCGCAGATCCGCGACCCGCGGTACGCGGCGAACAGGTTCTACGCGGCCCTCAAGAAGGTGCGCGGCTGGGAGAAGATGCGCGTCACCGACGCCGCCCAGCGGGTGCAGCGCTCGGCGTTCCCCGAGGCGTACCAGAAGTGGGCCGACGACTCCGAGGTGCTCAGCCGGGCCCTGCTCGGCGACGCCAGCGGCGCGGTCGCCTGCACCGTGGGGCGCACCCCGGCGATGCACGGTGCGGCCGCGGCCGCGCAACTGACCCGCAATCTGGTGCTGGACTGGGGGCTCAAGGGCACCGACCCGACCGACCAGACCGGGTTGGCGGTGACTCCGGGCGACCAGCGCGACGGCTGGCGGTACGCGCACTGGCTGGTCTCACACGCCCAGGACCACGGCGTGAAGCGGGTCCGCTTCGGCGACCTGGAGTGGACCGCCCGCGGCGGCTCGTGGGGCCGGGTGGACGGCCGCCAGAACCCCGCCGGCCAGGTGGTCGCCGAGGTGTTCAACGAGGGTTGACCGACCCGGATCTCTTAACCGGCAGTCACCGCACAATCGGGCAATGCGCATTGAATCGCACTATTGATCACGCAGATCTCACTCTGTGCGTTTCTCTCGCTGCGCGGGGTCCCGCCGTGGCCCAATCCCGCACCACGCCCTCCCCGAGGCCTGGACAGCCGCGTTACGATCGGCGGCCTGTGCCAGAAAAGGTTTCACCTCATGGGGAGGGGTACGACGCGGTGTTCGATTACGGCGACCGGACCGGTTACGAACCGATCAGCGACACTGACCGCAAGGAGTTCCACGAGCAGGGCTTCCTCCTGCTGCGCAACGTCCTGACGGAGGACCACCGGGCGGCGCTGGAGGCGGCTGTCGACCGCGTCTACGCGGAGGAGCAGGCCAAGGGCACCACCAAGAAGGACGGCACCCTGCACCTGCTGGGCTTCCTGGAGCGCGACGAGCTCTTCGGTGAGCTGCTGACCCACCCGATCGCCTTCCCGTACATGTGGGGGCTGGCCGGTTGGAACATCTACACCCACCACAACCACCTGGACGTCACCCCGCCGGCCGCCGAGCCGGAGAAGCCGTACTGGGGTTGGCACCAGGACGGGTACCGGCAGAACTCCGACCCGGAGACGATGGACCCGAACCTGCCTCGGCCGATGTTCTCGCTGAAGGTCGCGTACGTGCTGTCGGACCTCTCCGAGACCGGCCGCGGTGCCACCAAGGTCATCCCGGGCAGCCACCTGAAGAACTCGCTGCCCCGGCCGGCGGACCTGACCGTGCAGAACCCCGACCCGGAGGGCACGGTGGAGATCACCGCCAACCCGGGCGACGCCTTCATCTTCGACCGCCGGCAGTGGCACTCGCGGTCGACGAACCTGTCGACCATCACCCGCAAGATGCTCTTCGTCGGCTACACCTACCGCTGGATCCGTCCGCTGGACGAGCTGCACCCCGACGTGGACGGCGAGTGGTACCGCAACCGCACCCCGGTGCAGCGCCAGCTGATCGGCGAGGGCACCCACACCGCCAACTACTGGGGCATCAACTGGGACGGGTACGTCGACGACGAGATCCCGCTGCGCAAGGAGCTCAAGGAGCGCGGTCTGCTCGACCGCAACATCCCCTGGCTCCGCTGATCCCTGCTCGTGGAACGGCCCTCCGTCACGCTCAGCGATGGCGGGGGGCCGTTCCACATGTCGACGCCGGTGGTCGCCGGCCGCGTGGGCTTACGCCGGCCAGCTAGCCACGGGCGGCGAGGCGGCGGCGGGCCTTCTCCCGGATCGACTCCGGCAGCTCCTCCGCCTCGAGCAACCGAGGCAGCAACTCCGGCTCCAGGCTGGTCGCCCGGAACACCTCGCCGATGGTCACACCGTGCGCCGGCCGGTCCACCACCTCGACCGGGTCGCCTGGGCCGACCTCCCCCTCGCGCAGCACCCGCAGGTAGGCGCCGGGCAGCGCCCGGGTGGTGAACCGCTTGATCAGATCCGGTACGCCCCAGAACCCGGCGAAGGTGGTGCACGGCGTACGCGGTTTGGTGACCTGGAGCAGCGCTGAACCGACCAGCCACTGCTCACCGATCACCGCGCCGGTCACGTCGACCGCGTAGGTGGACAGGTTCTCCCCGAAGCCACCCGGCCGGACGTCGCGGCCCAGCTCCGCCGCCCACCATGCGGCGTCCTCCTCCGCGTAGGCGTAGACCGCCTGGTCGGGGCCGCCGTGATGGGCTCGCTCTCCGATGAAGTCGCCGACCACCCCGTCGAAGCGGATCGGCACCGGGCCGTCCACCGGCCGCTTGTCGATGCCGCTGCGGCCGCTCGCATCGCCGGCCCACTCCGCCTCGGTCACCACGCCGAGGTTCACCGCTGCCACCCTGCCCGTCATGACGGCCAGCCTAGTGGCGGTTCGCCGCCGAGCAGTCCGCCCGGCTACGGGTTCGGCACCGCCCGGCCCGTCCGACGCGGGGTCAGCCCTTGACGGCGCCGGCCACCAGGCCGGAGACCATCCGGCGCTGCACCAGCAGGAAGAAGATGATGACCGGCAGGGTGAACAGGGTGGACGCGGCCATCACCGGCCCCCAGTTGGTGTCGTCCCGACCGAAGAAGAAGGTCATCGCCACCGGCAGGGTGTAACTGCCCTGGTCGTTGATGAACGTCAACGCGAAGATCAGCTCGTTCCACGCGGTGATGAAGGAGAAGATGCTGGTCGCCACCAGGCCGGGCGCGACCAGCGGGAAGAGCACCCGGCGGAAGATCTGGGCCCGGCTGGCCCCGTCGATCGCCGCCGCCTCCTCCAGTTCCTTCGGCACCGCGGCGACGAAGCCGCGCAGCATCCAGACCGCGAACGGCAGCGAGAAACCGAGGTACGTGAGGATCAGGCTGGGCAGGGTGTTGTAGAGCCCGAGCCGCTGGATCATCAGGAACAGCGGGATGACCAACGCCTCCAGCGGGATCATCTGCACCACCAGCAGCATGATCAGGAAGCTGGTCCGCAGCTTGAAGCGGAACCGGGCCACAGCGGTCGCGGCGAGCAACGCCACCAGGCCGCTGAGCACCACAGTGGAGACGGCGACCAGCGCGCTGTTGAGGAAGAAGTCCAGGAAGCTGACGCCGGGGATCAGGTTGCCGGTCAGGATCTCCCGGTAGTGCGCCAACGTCGGATGGGTCGGCACCGGTTGCGGGGTGGCCGAGAAGATCTCGTTGCTCGGCTTCAGCGAGGTGGAGATCATCCAGTAGACCGGGAACGCCGCGAAGAGCGCGACCAGCAGCCCGGCGCCGTTGAGGGCGATTTTCTTCACGACTCGTCCTCCTGCCTGAGCACCATCCGTACGTAGAAGCCGGTGACCACGAGCAGGATCAGCGTGAGGATCACCGCGATGGCAGCGCCGAGCCCGTACTTGGGCGGCGGGGAGAAGGCTTCGGCGTACGAGTAGATGGCGAGCATGAACGTCGGCCGGTCCTGGGTGCCGCCTGCCAGCACGAACTGCTGGGTGAAGACCTTGAAGTCCCAGATGGTGGAGAGCACGATCAGGATCCCGAAGACCGGACGCAGCAGCGGGAACGTGATCTTCCAGAAGACCCGCCACGGGCTGGCACCATCCACCCGGGCCGCCTCGTGCAACTCGCTCGGCACGCTCTTGAGACCGGCCAGCACACTCACCGCGATGAACGGGAACGAGTGCCAGACCACCACCAGGGTGAGGATGGCGAAGAAGAGCAGCGGCGAGTTGAACCAGCCGTAACCGGTCCAGTCGCTGCGCCCGAACAGGCTGGTCGAGAGCCCGTCCGGCAACGCATTGAACAGCCACGTGACCAGGCCGCTCGTATCGTCGAAGATCCATTTCCAGACGATGGTGCCGGTCAGCGCCGGGGTGGCCCAGGCGAGCATCACGCAGCTGGCCACGAACGTCGCCATCTTTCGACCAAGCCGGTTGAGCAGCAGCCCCACCAGGGTGCCGAGCACCATGGTGAGCAGCACGTTCGCCGCGGCGAACAGGACCGTGTTGCGCAGCACGGTCAGGAAGAACGGGTCGGAGAGGATGTCGGCGTAGTTGCCGAGCCCCACCCACGGCCACTCCCGATCGCCGCGCAGTTGCCGGACGCTGTTCAGCCTGTAGAAGGACATCCCCACCACCTGGCCGAGCGGCCAGAGCAGCAGCACTCCGATGATCAGCAGGGCGGGCAGGAGCAGCAGGTAGGGCAGTCGGTCCACCCGGCGACGCCGCCGCGCGGGGGTCTCCCGCGCGGCGGACGTCTCCGGGTTTTTGGTCTGTAGGCTCACTTGCTGTTCAAGATGCCTTCCATCTCGGCGGCCGCGTCGGCGGTAGCCTTCTCGACCGTCTTCTGGCCCTTCATGACCGAGCTGTTCATCGCCTGGGTCACCGTCTTCGTCCGGCTGACCTCCACCCACTTCGGGGTGAGCGGCGTGAGCTTGGTGTTCTGCATCGTGGTGGCGAACGACGCCATCACCTTGTCGTTCGCGTACGCGTCACCGGAGACCAGGTCCTGGTAGACGGGGAAGAAGCCGAGGCTGCTCGCGAAGCTCTGCGCGTTCTTCTTGTTCAGCAGCACGGTCAGGTAGTCCCAGGCCAGGTCCTGCCGCTCGCTGTCCTTCCAGATCGCCACGTCCGAGCCGCCCGCGAAACCGGGCGCCGCCTTGCCGTCCGGGCCGGGGATCGGGAACGTACCCCAGACCTTCTCGATCTCGGGGTTGTCCTTCTTGATGGCGCCCTGCTGCCAGCTACCGGCGAAGGCCATCGCGGCCTTGCCGGTGGCGAACTGGGTACGCGCGTCGATCTCGTTCCAACCCGCCGCCGCCGGCGGGGCGACCTTGTGCACAGTCACCAGATCGGTCCAGAACTTGACGGCCCGCTGCGCCTCGGGCGTGGTGTAACCGGACTTCCAGGTGCCGCCCTGGTTGCTGGCGATCTCGCCGCCGGCACCCCAGAGGAAGGAGTAGAAGGGCAGCTCGGAGTTGCCGGGCAGGGCGATGCCGTAGGTGCCCTTCTTCTTCGCCTGCACAGCCTTGGCAACGGTGACCAGGTCGTCCCAGGTCTTCGGGGGCTGCACGCCGGCCTCGGCGAACCAGTCGGTGCGGTAGTAGATCGCGCGCACACCCGCGTACCAGGGCACGCCGTACTGCTTGCCGTCGAGCTGAGCGTTGCGCACCAGGTCGGGCAGCAGATCCTTGCCGTCGGCCCAGCCGCCCATCCGACCACTCACGTCGGCGAGCGCCTCCTGGGCGGCCCAACCCTGAGTCTCGGTGTTGCCAAGCTCGGTGATGTCCGGCCCCTCACCGCCGGCGAGCGCCGCCTGGAACTTCTTGGGCGCCTCCAGCCAGGGGATGTACTGCACGACCACATCGGTGTCGGGGTGCTTCTGGCGGAACTCGGCCTCGACCCCGTCGAGGAAGGAGTTCTGCGCGTCCCCGCCCTCACCCATCATCCAGACCGTGAGCTTGCTGTCGTCGGCCGCGTCGTCGCCGGACCCTCCACAGCCGGTCAGCACCATCGCGGCCGAGGCCACCATGGCGGTGACCGGGGCCAGCCGCTTCCACCTGTTCACGCCACTTCTCCCCTCGCGCCGCCTGGAACTAACCTTCTCCGCCGCACCCTAGTACGGCGAATTCCTTTACGACAGTGGGCGGGACTGGCCGAAGCGTGGCGACCGTACCGCAGCGGCCCGACGACCGGCACTCCAACATCCGTCCGAAGTTGGGCCTATCAGCACGAAAGAGCGCCCCGCCCTCACCCGCGCGCGCTTTGCGTGGTTAAGTTCTAGGGGGGGGTGTGGTGT
>NZ_JBEZEH010000278.1:0-7344 GCF_040648775.1 Micromonospora sp. NPDC049089 | reverse complement strand
CCGGGCCGTCGGGGCAGCCGTCGACCAACCGCCCGTAGAAGTCGGCGGTGGTCCAGGAGGTGCACTGGTCGGCGACCACGAGCACCTGGCGGCGGGCGACCAGTTGTCCCTGCCGCGCCGACCGGCGCAGCGTCGCGGCGTACCGGTCGAGGGCGTCGGGCACCTGGTGCAGGTGGTCGGCGACCACCGCCCAGTCGTCCTCGGTGCGCCGGGGCAGATTGTCGAAGAGCTGCCGAAGCAGGTGCACCGGCGTGGCCAGTGGGGCGAGCAGTCGGGTGGTGAAGCCCGCGTCGTACAGGTCGACCTCACTGGCCAGCCGGTCGAGCAGGGCGTCGGCCAGGGACCGCTCACCGGGGTCGTGCGTGGTCGCCGCGGCGGCGGCCGTCGCGGTGCGTCGGGCCAGCTCGGCGCGGGCGTCGAACCCGTCCGGGGAGAGATCCGGGACGTGCGACCCGGGGGTACGCCCCACCGCCTCGGCCGCCTGCGGGTCCAGCTCGGCGAGCGCGTCGAGGTACCCGTCGGCGACCTGGGTGATGCTGCTCATCGCGGCACGCCGAACCGGCCGTTGTCGTCGCGGTACGCCACCCCGCCCTTCATCACCGCGTGCAGGGTGCGCAACGCGGAGACCGAGCGGGTCGGGTCGTCGCGCAGCACCAGCAGGTCGGCGTGCCTGCCCGCCTCGACGGTGCCGAGGGTGTCGGCACGACCCAGCCACTGCGCGGGGCGGGTGGTGGCGGCCTTGAGCGCGTCCGCGACCGGCATCCCGGCGTCCACCATGAACTCCAGTTCCCGGACGGTCGCGGTGGTCTCGTCGTAGCCGGCGTGCGGGGGCATGTCGCTGCCCAGGGCGATCGGCACACCGTTGCGGATGGCGTGCTGGAGGCTCTCCCAGTGTCGTGGGCCGGCCGCGAGGGCCCGGTCCATCAGCCAGCCGGGCACCCCCGAGTCGCGGAAGAACTGCTCGCAGCGGCTCACCACGATCGTCGGCACGTACCAGACACCCCGCTCGGCCATCAGCCGGGTGACGTCGTCGGTCAGCTCGTACCCGTGCTCGACGCAGTCGAGGCCCAGCTCGACGGCGCGGCGGACCGAGTCGGCCGGGCCGGCGTGCGCGGTGACCTTGCGCCCCCAGTCGTGTGCGACGCGGATGACAGCGGCCATCTCGTCGTCGAGCAGCTGCGGGGTGTCGATCGCCTCGTGCTGGCCGGCGATCCCGCCGGAGATGCAGACCTTGATCAGGTCGGCGCCGGCGCGGAGCTGTTCGCGGGTGGCCCGGCGGAACCCGTCCGCGCCGTCGGCCTCCAGGGCGTCGGCGTCCCAGCCGTGCCCGCCCGTGCAGCAGAGCGCGTGCCCCGCGGTGAAGATGCGCGGGCCGTCGACCGCGCCGGCCTCGATCCCCCTGCGCAGGGCGAAGTCGGCGTACCGGCTCTCCCCGACCAGGCGGGCGGTGGTGACACCGGAGTGCAGGGTGCGCCGGGCCGAGTCGGCCATCAGCAGCACCAGCTCCGCCAGGTTCGCGCCGTGCACAGTGTCGGCGAGGTGGCCGGGCAACCCCAGGGAGAGGTGGACGTGCATGTTGGTCAGACCCGGCATGACGTGCTCGCCGCCCAGGTCGACCACCCGGGCCGCGCCGGCCTCGGCGAGAACGTCGTCGACCTGACCGACGGCACGGATCATCCCGTCGGCGTCGATCCAGATGCCGCGATCCGGTTGGAGGGCGTCCTGGACACCGTCGTAGAGGGCGAGGTTGACCAGGACCTGTTCGGTGGGCATGCGCATGGGGCGTCCTCAGAGTGAGCGCGCGGCGGTCGGGGCCGTGGCAGGGTCGGTGAGCCAGCAGGCGACGCTGCGGCCGCCCAGGTCGACGGTGGGCGGCTGCTCGCCGCAGGGCGCGAACGCGTGCGGGCAGCGTGGCCGGAAACGGCACCCGGTGGGCGCGTTGGCCGGGTCGGGCACCTCCCCGGCGAGGATGGCGGGCAGGCGCGGGGCGGGCCCGATCTGCGGCACCGCGTCGATCAACGCCCGGGTGTACGGGTGTCGTGGCTCGCGCCACAGCTCGCGGGTGGGTGCGGCCTCGACGATCCGGCCCAGGTACATCACGGCGGTAACGTCGGCGATCTCGTGCACCAACGCCAGGTCGTGGGAGATGAAGAGCATGCCCATGTCGAGGTCGCGGACCAGCCCGACGAGCAGGTTGACCACCTGCGCCTGGGACGAGGCGTCCAGCGCGGTGACCGGCTCGTCCGCGATGATCATGCGGGGTTCCGGGGCGAGCGCGCGGGCGATCGCCAGGCGCTGCCGTTGACCGCCGGAGAACTGGTGCGGATACCGCTGGGCGGCGCTGGTCGGCATGGCCACCCGTTCGAGCAGCTCGTGCACGCGGGCTCGGCGGGCCGACCCGGTGACCGCAGCCGGCACGCCGTCGAGGAGTTGAGAGCCGATGGTGCGCCGGGGGTTCAGCGAGGCGTACGGGTTCTGGAAGACCATCTGCAGGCCGACCTCGGCACCGGAGCGGGGCCGCCAGCCCAGCGGGGCGACCGGTCGGCCGGCGTACTCGACGGTGCCGGCGCTCGGCGCGCTGAGCCCGACCGCGACGCGGGCGAGTGTGGACTTTCCGCACCCGGACTCGCCGACCAGGCCGACGATCTGGCCGGGCGACACCTCCAGGCTGACCCCGGCGACGGCCCGCACCCGGCCCCGCCCTCGGGAGCGGTACTCGACCTCCACGTCGGTGAAGGACAGTCGCGCGGGCGCTGTGGTGTTCACGCGGCCACCTCCAGGTGCGGACGAACCACGCAGGCCACCGACCGGTCGACTCCGGCGGGGGTGAGCGGGGGCGGGGCCTCACCGCAGGACGGTTCGGCGTACCCGCAGCGGGGTTGGAACGGGCAGCCGGGCGGCGCCTCGCCGGGTGCCGGCGGCGCGCCCGGGATGGGCCGCAACGTCCCGCCGTTCTGGGTGCCGTGCGGTCGGGCGCCGAGCAGCGCGGCGGTGTACGGGTGGGTGGGGGCGGTGAGCAGGCTGCCGGTCGGGCCGGTCTCGACGACCCGCCCGGCGTAGAAGATGTAGCCACGGGTGGTGAGGGCGCTGAGCACCCCGAGGTCGTGGGTGATGAACGCGACGGCCAGCCCGGTCTCGGCGCGCAGCCGTTCCAGCAGGGCGAGGATGCCGGCCTGCACTGTGACGTCGAGGGCGGTCGTCGGTTCGTCGGCGATCAGCAGTCGGGGCCGGGCGGCCAGCGCGATGGCGATGGCCACCCGCTGCCGCATCCCGCCGGAGAACTGGTGCGGGTACGCGCGCAGCGCCCGCTCCGGGTCCGGGATGCGGACCTGGTCGAGCAGCTCCACAGCGCGGCGACCGGCAGCGCGACGGTCCATCCGCAGGTGCGCCCGCATGTGCTCGGTGAGCTGCCGTCCGACGGTGAGCATCGGGTGCAGGGCCGCGCTCGGGTCCTGGAACACCATGGCGATGCCCGCGCCACGGACCCGCTGCCAGCCCCGGGCGTCCAGGCCGAGCAGTTCGGTCCCGGCGTACCGGGCCGAGCCGGTGACCGCCGCCCCCGGGGGCAGCAGCCCGAGCAGGGTCTGCGCGGTGAGGCTCTTGCCGCAGCCGCTCTCCCCCGCGATGCCCACCAGCTCACCCTCGTCGACGGTCAACGACACGTCGTGCAGGATCGGCAGCGGGCCACGCGGTGAGGGCAGGGTGACGGCCAGGGAGTCGACGTCGAGCAGCGGTGCCACCTCAGCGTCCCTTCGTGTAGCGGGGGTCCAGCCGGTCGCGCAGCGCGTCGCCGAGCACGTTGAAGGCCATCACCACGGTGAGGATGGCGAGGCCGGGGAACACGCTGACCCACCACATCGACAGGTCCTGCGCGCCGAGGGCCACCATCGAACCCCACTCGGCGGCCGGCGGGCGCGGGCCCAGACCGAGGAACGACAGGGCGGCGAGCAGCAGCACCGCGTTGCCCAGCTCCAGGGTGGCCAGCACGATCGCCGGGCCGATGCTGTTGGGCAGCACGTCGCGGCGCAACGCCCGGATCGGCCCGACGCCGAGCAGGCGGGCGGCGTTGAGATAGTCGTCGCCGCGCATGCTCAGCACGGCGCTGCGGATGACCCGGGCGTAGACCGGCCAGGAGACGATGACCAGGGCCAGGACGGCGTTGCGGGTGTTCGGGCCGAACGCCGCCGTCACCGCCATGGCCAGGATGATCTGCGGGAACGCGAACACCAGGTCGGTCAGGCGCATCAGCGCCTCGTCGACGAACCGGCCGACGTATCCGGCGACCAGCCCGAGCAGCCCGCCGACCAGCAGGGCCAGCGAGACGATGGCCAGGGCCAGCGGGATGGACAGGCGGGCGCCGTGGATGACCCGGCTGAGGATGTCGCGGCCGAGCGAGTCGGTGCCGAACCAGTGCGCCCCGGACGGCGACGCGTACGTGTCGGGGCTCTGCGCCAGCGGGTCGTACGGTGCGAGGACGTCGGCGAGCAACGCCAGCAGCAACCATCCGCCGAGGATGGTCAGCGCCGCCACGGTGATCGGTTGACGCCACACCGGTCGGCTGCCTGAGCCGCCGCGCAGTCGGCCGAGCCAGCGGCGTCGGCCCAGGGCCCGTTCCGCCTTCGGGTCTGCAAGTGTCGTCATGACAGCCGGATCCTCGGATCGATGAGCCCGTACAGCAGGTCGACGGTCAGGTTGACGAGCGTGTAGACCAGCGCCACGAAGAGGCTGACGCCGAGGATCGCGGGCAGGTCCAGCGCCGTGGCGCTGCGGTACGCGTACTGGCCGACGCCGGGCCAGCCGAAGATGCTCTCGACAAGCACCGTCCCGGAGAGCAGCGAGGCGAACGCCAGGCCGGAGACGGTGACCACCGGGACGAGGCCCGCGCGCAGCAGATGCCGGCGCAGCACCACCCGGGTCGGCAGGCCCTTGGCGTACGCGGCCCGGATGTAGTCCTGCTGAAGCACCTCCAGCATCGCCGAGCGGACGAAGCGGACCAGCATCGCCACCGTCAGCGAGGTCAGCACGAGCACCGGCAGGGACAGGTGCTGGGCGGCGTCCCAGGCGACGTCCCACTGCCCGGCGAGTGCCCCGTCGACGGTGTACATGCCGGTGACCGTGGGCGGCGGGCTGAAGTCGGTGGACAGTCGCCCGCCGCTGGGGGCCAGGCCGAGTTGGTAGAAGAAGACGTACAGCACGACCAGCGACAGCCAGAACGGCGGGGTGGAGAGCCCGAGCAGGGCGCCGATCCGAACGAGCTGGTCCGTGAGCCGGCCGTTGCGGACCGCCGCGAGCATGCCGACCCCGGTGCCGATGAGCAGCGCCAGCACCATGCTCGGGAGGGCCAGCTCCAGGGTCGCCGGCACGTAGTGCAGCAGGTCGTCCAGGACGGCCCGCCCGGTCTGCTGGGAGTGGCCCAGGTCGCCGTGCAGCAGGTTGCCCAGGTAGTGCAGATACTGGGCCCAGAGCGGCTGGTCCAGACCCCACTTCTCGCGGAAGGCGGCCACCGCGGCGGGGTCGTTGAGGGCCTGGTCGGAGAGGTTGGCGGTGACCGGGTCACCGGGGACCACGTTGACCAGACCGAACGTCACCACGGTGACGCCGAGCAGCAGGCCGGCGGTGACCGCCACCCGCTTGGCCAGGAAGGTCAGCAGCGGGTGGGCACCCCGGGGCCGGGACGCGGTCGTGGCGACCGCGCCCGGCTCACCGTCGTGGACTGTCGTCATGTCGTCGGTACTACTTGCGCCCGACCGCGGCGACGTCCACCTGCCAACCGGCGGCGGTGTAGTCCGCCCCGGTCAGGTCCGTGGTCGCCACGACGATGGAGGAATTGCTGGCCAGCACGAGGTACGGCGAGGACGCGTTCATCAGCCGCTGCCACTCCTGCATGGCGGTGGCCCGGCCGGCCAGGTCGAGGGTCTCGGTGACCTTCCTGCCGGCGGCCACCACTGCCGGGTCGGCCCGCTCGACCGTCCAGCCGGAGCGCAGCGCGGTCGCCTGGCCCGGTGCCATGTTGTTGATCAGTGAGTCGGCGACCGGGTAGTTCAGGCTCTGCGGGGTGAACCCGAGCGGAGACTTCCCGCCGCGCATCTCGTCGAGGAACGTGGTCAGCGGCTGCGGGTTGAGCTCCAGCTTGATGCCGGCCTCGGCGGCGTCGCCCTGCACCTTGGTCGCCACCGTGCCGAGGTCCACACCCTTGTAGGTGATGGCCGGGTAGGTGAACTTGACCGTCGGGTTCGTCAGGCCGGCCTCGGTGAGCAGCGCCTTGGCCTTGGCCACGTCCCGCTTGGACTCCTCGCCGGCCGGCAGCGCGCCCGGGAAGGCGGGCGCGACCAGCCCGGCGCCGGGGGCGGCGCCCTTGCCGTACAGGGCGGCGATCCCCTGGTAGTCGATGGCGGCGCGCAGGGCCTGGTTGAACTTCGGGTTCGAGGTGACCGCCGAGACGGCCGGGTCGGCGTTGAGGAAGAGGAAGTAGACGGTGTCCTGCACGCCGGAGGTCTGCAGGCTGCCCGGCAGGCCGTCGAGGAGCTTGCCGGAGATGTCCAGGGACACCTCGGCGGCCTCGGCGCGTTGCATGGTCAGCTTCTGGGTCTGCACATCCATGTTGCGCAGCACCACCCGGGAGAACTGCGGCTTCGTGCCCCAGTACTTCGGGTTGGCCTCCAGCACCACCTGCGACGAGGGGTCGTAGGACTTCAGCACGTACGGGCCGCTGCCGACGGAGTTGGTGTCCAGGTACTGCTGCGCGGTGTCGCCCTGGGCGGCGTCGGCGCCGTCGCGGGCGCCGTGCTCCTTGGCGACCTTGGAGTTGAGCACCGCTGTCGACGGCATCGACAGCACCACCGGGATATTCGGGTCGGGGGTGGCCGAGGCGACAACGACCGTGCTGTCGTCGGTCTTGGTCACGGTCAGGCCGCTGACGGTGACCGCGGGGCTGGCCTTGATGTTCTTCAGCCGATTGAGCGAGAACACGACGTCGTCGGCAGTGAGCGGGCTGCCGTCGGCGAACGTCACGCCCTGCCGCAGCTTGAAGGTGAACGTCTTGGCGTCCGGCGACGCCTGGTACGACTCGGCCAGCGCCGGGACCGGCTTACTCACATCCGAACCCTTGAAGGTGAGCAGGGTGTCGTAGAGGGCGTGCACGGCGGTCAGACCGGTTGCCTCGTAGACCCGGCCGGGGTCGAGGGTCTTGAGCACGAACGAGGTGTTCACGGTGAGGGTCTTGGCCGTGCCGTTCGCGTTTCCGCCACTGCCGCCGGCGCTACAGGCGCTGACGGAGAGGACGGCCAGCGTCGCCAGAGCGGACGCTCCGGCGAGGAGCCGGCGGGGAGACACCGACATGCTGTT
>NZ_JBEZEH010000277.1:0-7514 GCF_040648775.1 Micromonospora sp. NPDC049089 | reverse complement strand
AAACCCCACCCCCCCCCCCCCGGGCGCCCCCCCCCCGGGCGGGCCCCCCCCCCGCTGCGGGTATTCCAGGGCGGCGGTCAGGCAGCGAAGATCCACCGCTTCGACACCACGTAGTTCGCCGCCGACAGCGACGCCGTCACCAACAGCTTCGCCAGCAGGTACGGCGTGCCCGCCCAGGTCAACGCGGACACCAGCACCACGTTGGCGGTCAGGTTCGCGAGGACCAGCGCGAAGTAGCGCCCCACCTGCGGCACCATCTGGGCGGACGAGCCGAACGACCACGCCCGGTTCAGCCCGAAGTTGACCCAGAACGAGGTCAGGAACGACATCCCGGCCGCAACCGGCAGGACGATCCGGAGAACTCCGTGGTACACGAAGAGTGATCCCGTGTCCACGGCGACGCTCAGACCCCCGACGACCAGAAACCGCACAGCGCTGTGTCGGGACAGGTGGCGGACGGACTCGGCAACAGGTGACAGCAAAGAGTTCTCCAAGGGGGGACCCGGAGCGGTGAGGACGACGAGGGAGTCTATCGTCTGTCCATCTACCCAGCGGGGCCTGCCCGCGCGAGCCGCGAGGTTGACGTGCCTGATCCCGGAAGAGTGACGTTGCCGGCCACCAGCGGAAGCCCGGCGGCCACCATCAGCACAGGCCGACGACACTGGGCCCTCGCCTTCGCCGCATTCTTCCTGATCATCTTCGCCTGGTCGATGGCCGCCCCGTACGACGGCACCCCGGACGAGCGGGAGCACATCGTCCGAGCGGCCGGCGTCGCCGCCGGGCAGATCGCGCCACCGCCCGCCGACGCGAAGAAGGGCACCGGCGCCTTCCAGACCGTTCCCGGTGGTCTCGTCCGTGAGCAGTGCTGGCAGTTCAAGAAGGAAGTCTCGGCAGCCTGCGCCCAGCCCCCCGGCAGCGACGACACACCGACCCGCGCCGGCACCGGGGCCGGTCGTTACTTCCCCGCCTACTACGCCCTCGTCGGCGCACCCACTGTGCTCTGGCCCGGCTGGTCCGGCGTCCTGCTCGCCCGCATGATCAGCGCCCTGTGCTCCGCCGCGCTGCTCGCCTGCGCGTACGTCGTGATCCGCAACCGGTCCCGCCGCGGCCTCATGATGGGCGCCCTGCTCGTCGTCACCACCCCGATGGCCGTGCACATGGCCAGCGCGGTCAACCCGAACGGCCTGGAGATCGCCGCCGGCATCGCCTTCTTCAGCGCGGTCATCCCCCTGCTCCTCGGTCCACCCGGCCCACGGCGTGGCCTCATCGTCCTCGTCGGGATCAGCGCGCTGCTCCTCGCGGTGCTGCGCCAGACCGGCCCGCTGTGGCTGGCGACCGCGTTCGTCGCGTTCGCCTTCCCGCTGCGCCGCGGCAACCTCCTCGGCCTACTGCGGGACCGGGCCGCGCAGCTCTGGGCAGGTGGCATCGTCCTGTCCACTCTCGCCGTGCTCGCCTGGTCCGTCCGCCAGCAGACCTCCGACCTCGGCAACTACTCCGCCGACCGGCTCACCTACGGGCAGGCGGCCCTGCGTGAGGCCGACCGGTGGCGGGGATACCTCGACCAGATCGTCGGGGTCACCTCCTGGCTGGACACCCGGATGCCCGCCCCGCCCTACCTGATCTGGCAGCTCGTCGCCGGAGCGCTGCTGCTCATCGGGGTCGTCTGGGGCAGCACGCTCGACCGGTGGCGCCTGCTCGTGCTGCTCGGCGGCGGCGTGGCCGTCCCCTCCCTCATGCAGATCGCCCTGGTCAACGAGAGCGGCTTCGTCACCCAGGGCCGCTACATGCTGCCCATGCTGGTCGGCGTTCTGCTCTACGCCGCGTGGATCGCCGAACAACGCGGCTTCGAGGTCGCCCGGGCCCGCTCGTTCACCCGACTCGCCGTCCTGCTCCTCCTGCCGATCCAGCTGTTCTGCCTGGCGTACACGATGGTCCGCTGGCAGAACGGCCTGCCCGCCAACATCGGGCTGAGCAGCCTCAACCCCCTCGCCGGCGACTGGCACCCGGTGGTCGGCTCGGTGGTCCCGCTGCTGAGCGCAAGCGTCGGCCTGGTGCTGTTCGGGTGGCTCGTCTGGACCACCGGCTCCGCCGAGACCGACGACCTGACGCCGCCCGCTGAGCATTCCGACACCGAATCCAGCGAAGTGTCGCGGCCCGCCGGCACTCACCTACAGAGTGCAGGTGCTCAGGGCGGACTACGCTCGACCTGACGGGGGACCGGGTCGGGCGAGCGAAGCGGGTAGGTCGATGAGCGTAAGACGGATCATGGGCACCGAGGTCGAGTACGGCATCTCAGTGCCCGGGCAGGCCGGAGCCAACCCGATGGTCACCTCATCGCAGGTGGTCAACGCCTACGGGGCACGTCCGGAACTCAACCGGGGCGGCCGGGCCCGGTGGGACTACGAGGAAGAGTCGCCGCTGCGCGACGCCCGCGGCTTCACCTACTCCGGTGCCGCGTACGACCCCGCCGAGGCCCTCGCGGACGAAGACCTGGGCCTGGCCAACGTGATACTCACCAACGGCGCACGGCTCTACGTGGACCACGCGCACCCCGAATACTCCACTCCCGAGGTCACCACCCCCAGGGACATCGTGCGCTGGGACAAGGCCGGCGAGCGGGTGATGGCCGAGGCGTCCCGCCGGGCCGCCACCATCCCGGGCACCCAGCCGATCCACCTCTACAAGAACAACACCGACAACAAGGGCGCCAGCTACGGTGCCCACGAGAACTACCTGATGCGCCGGCAGACGCCGTTCGCCGACATCGTGGCGTACCTGACGCCGTTCTTCGTCACCCGGCAGATCGTCTGCGGCGCCGGCCGGGTCGGCATCGGCCAGGACGGCGGCCAGAGCGGTTTCCAGATCTCCCAGCGTGCCGACTTCTTCGAGGTCGAGGTCGGCCTGGAGACCACCCTCAAGCGGCCGATCATCAACACCCGGGACGAGCCGCACGCCGACGCCGACAAGTACCGCCGGCTGCACGTCATCATCGGCGACGCCAACCTCTCCGAGATCTCCACCTACCTCAAGGTCGGCACCACCGCGCTGATCCTCACCATGATCGAGGAGAAGGCCCTCGGCGCCGACCTCGGCATCGCCGACCCGGTCAGCGAACTGCGCGCCGTCAGCCACGACCCCACCCTGACGCACCGCATGCGACTGCGCGACGGCCGCCGGCTCACCGCCCTCGACCTGCAATGGGCGTACCTGGAGCGGGTCCGGTCCTTTGTCGACGACCGGTACGGCACCGACGCCGACGAGCAGACCGTCGACGTGCTCGACCGCTGGGAGAGCGTCCTGGACCGGCTCGGCCGGGACCCGATGCTCTGCGCCGACGAGTTGGACTGGGTGGCCAAGCTGCGACTGCTGGAGGGCTACCGGGAGCGGGAGAAGCTCGGTTGGGGCTCGCACAAGCTCCAGCTCGTCGACCTCCAATATTCCGACGTCCGGCCGGAGAAGGGCCTCTACCACCGCCTGGTCAGCCGGGGGGCGATGAAGACGCTGCTCACCGACGACGAGACGCGCAGCGCGATGACCGAGCCACCGGAGGACACCCGGGCCTACTTCCGCGGTCGCTGCCTCGCCCAGTACGCCTCCGAGGTGGTCGCCGCGAGCTGGGACTCGGTGATTTTCGACGTGGGCCGGGAGTCGTTGGTCCGGGTGCCGATGATGGAACCCGAGCGGGGCACCCGCGCCCACGTCGGGGCGTTGTTCGATCGCTGCGCCAGCGCCAAGGACCTGTTGGAGACGTTGACCGGGGGCTGAGATCCGGTGCCTCCGCCGGGAATCGCTCTGTGGCATGCTAGGCCGTCCCCCGATCCGTCGACCCACACGGTGATGCGATGCTCCCCTCAGCCCGGCAGGTTGGCCTGCGTGCGATGACCGTTGTACCGCTGTCGAACGCGTACGCCGGGCGTGCCAACAGCTTCGGCTTCCTGCGGCTCTGCTTCGCCGTCGCGGTCGTTCTCGCGCACACCGCGGTGATCGGGTACGCCCGACCGTTGACCGAGGTCGTCGACGTGGCCGGTCTGGGGGTGGCCGGCTTCTTCGGCATCTCCGGCTTCCTCATCACCCGCAGCGCCCGGCGGGCCAGCCTGCCCCGCTACCTGTGGCACCGTGCCCTGCGGATCTGGCCGGGCCTCTGGGTGTGTCTGCTGTTCATCGGCTTCGTGGTGGCCCCGATCGTCTGGTACGCCGATCGCGGCAACCTGGACGGCCTGTGGCGGCACCCGGCCGGCGTGGTCAACTTCCTGCAGGCGAACTGGTGGGGTGGCTACCGCCAACAGGGGATCATGGACGTCTTCCGGGACACGCCGTACGGCGACCTGGTGCGTAAGAGCGTCCTCGACGGCTCACTCTGGACGCTCAGTTACGAGATCTTCTGCTACCTGATCGTGGCGTCGCTGGCCGTGGTGGCGGTGCTGCGTCGGGCCCGCTGGCTGGTGCTCGCGGCCGCCGTTCTCGTCTTCGGTCTGCTGCTGTGGAACCAGTACGAGGCGCTGCGCTTCGGCGGATCGACATACTTCACCAGCGGCTCCGTCGGCACGTTGCCGCTGCTCGGCACACTCAGCAAGATCTGGTTCCTGCGGTTCGGTTTCATGTTCCTGGTGGGCGCCGTGGCGGACCTCTACAGCGACAAGCTGCCCATCAGCGACGTCCTGGGCGTGCTCGCCATCGTGGTGACGGGCTGGCAGACCCTGGAGGGCCACCTGTTCGGCCCGGCGTTGCTCGCCTACGAGTACGCCATCCTCTACCTCGCGGTCCGGTTGCCACGGCTGCTGCACCGCGTGGGCCAGAAGAACGACTACTCGTACGGCATCTACATCTACTCCTTCGTCGTGCAGCAGATGCTGGCGTGGCTGGGGGCGGCTGCCTGGGGGTTCGTCGGCTACTTCGCGGTGGTCATGGTCTTCACCGTCGTCCTGGCGTTCCTGTCCTGGCATCTGGTGGAGAAGCAGGCGTTGCGGTTCAAGGACTGGACACCCCGCCTGCGGCGCGGGGCACCACAGGCGGAGGCCCCGGAGGAGCGGCAGCGTGAGTCGGAGCGGGCGCCGGCGCCGGTCCCGGCCGACGCGTCGGCTCCCCGGGGCTGACCCTTCGGCGTAATCGAACGTCCCTGACCCCGAACACGGCGGACGTGAGGGCTTTCTGTCGTCTGCGCGGGGTAGATTTCATCTCAGACGATCGTGGAGGAGACAGCCATGGCCACTCATGACAGCGGCGGCCAGTCGCAGTCCGGCAAGTCCCGTCAGGGCGAGGAAATCGAGGACGTCACCACCGAGGCCAACCCCGAGGTGGCCGAGCGGCACGCCGAGATCACCGAGGACGTCGACGACCTCCTCGACGAGATCGACTCCGTCCTCGAAGAGAATGCAGAGGAATTTGTGAGGGGCTACGTGCAAAAAGGCGGCCAGTAGGGCATAAGGGCACAAAGCGGACAGCCCCGTCCTCTGGATGACCGGGATGGCCACCGCCGCTGCCGCGATTGCGGCGAGTGGCTGCCCCACCTGCGGTGCCGGTACGGCGTGGGTGAGAAAGAGTTTCAGGAGCTCCTGGCCGAGCAGGGCGGGGTCTGCGCGATCCGTGGCGGCGCCGACCCGCAACATCTGGACCACGATCATCGCACCGGATGGGTGCGCGGGATACTCTGCTTCAACTGCAACGGTGGTCTTGGCCAGTTCCGTGACAGTCCCATGAGGCTGGCCAGGGCGATCACGTACCTGAGAGGAACCACGTGGCAGCGGGCTTTGATCCATCCGGGCGTCTTCCAGATGTGTTCACCAACGCGGGGACGTCCTCCTTCACGACGTTTCTGAGTCGGGTGGCCCCCGAGATGTTGCCCGGTCGGCGACCGCTGCCGCCGGGCATGGCCGCCGACCTGGCGCCCCACGCGACCACCATCGTCGCCATCGCGGCGGCCGAGGGTGTGGTGATGGCGGGCGACCGACGGGCCACCATGGGCAACCTGATCGCGCAGCGCGACATCGAGAAGGTGCACCCCGCCGACGCGTACTCGCTGGTCGGCATCGCGGGCACCGCCGGTATCGGCATCGAGCTGATGCGACTGTTCCAGGTGGAGCTGGAGCACTACGAGAAGATCGAGGGCGCGATGCTCTCGTTGGACGGTAAGGCCAACCGGTTGGCCTCGATGATCCGGGGCAATCTGGGGGCGGCCATGCAGGGGTTGGCAGTGGTGCCGCTCTTCGCCGGGTTCGACCTGGCCGCCTCCGACCCGGCGCGAGCCGGTCGGATCTTCAGCTTCGACGTGACCGGTGGCCCGTACGAGGAGACCGGCTACGACGCGATCGGGTCCGGGTCGCTGTTCGCGAAGTCCGCGTTGAAGAAGCGGTTCCGGGCCGGGTTGTCCGTCGAGGACGCGACGCGGCTGGCGGTCGAGGCGCTCTACGACGCCGCCGACGACGACACCGCGACCGGTGGGCCGGATCTGACCCGCCGGATCTACCCCGTGGTGATGACCGCGACCGCCGAGGGCACCCGCCGGTTGACCGACCCCGAGACGGCGGCGATCGCCGAGGGCGTGGTTGCCGGCCGGATGGAGAACCCGGGCGGTTGAGACCCGCACCTCACCAGTCAGCAGTCGTCAGCACAGCGCCGTAAGGAGAACCGCCGACGTGGCCATGCAGTTCTACGCCTCTCCCGAACAGATCATGCGCGACCGCTCCGAGTTGGCCCGCAAGGGCATCGCTCGGGGTCGCAGCGCGGTGGTCCTCAGCTACTCCGGCGGGGTCCTCTTCGTCGCGGAGAACCTTTCCAGTGCCCTGCACAAGGTGAGCGAGATCTACGACAGGATCGGGTTCGCCGCGGTCGGCCGGTACAACGAGTTCGAGAACCTGCGCCGCGCCGGAGTCCGGATGGCCGACCTGAACGGGCTCAGCTACGACCGGCGTGACGTCACTGGTCGGGCGCTGGCCAACGCGTTCGCGCAGACCCTGGGTGCCATCTTCACCGAGCAGTCGAAGCCGTTCGAGGTGGAGATCTGCGTGGCGGAGGTTGGTGCCACCCCGGAGGCGGACGAGCTGTACCGGCTGACCTATGACGGTTCGGTGAACGACGAGCCGGGGCGGATGGCCATGGGTGGTCAGGCCGAGGCGATCACCGGTGTGTTGAAGTCGGAGCATCGGGCGGACATGTCCCTGGCCGAGGCGGTCAGGGTGGCGGTGCAGGCGTTGAGCAGCGCCGGCGGTGAGGGCGGTGCCGCCCGGACGATCGCCGCGAACCAGCTCGAGGTGGCGGTCCTGGACCGTCAGCGGATCGGACGCACGTTCCGGCGGATCACCGGTGCCGCGCTGACGGCTCTGTTGGACGGGGATGCGACGGCCGAGGGGCAGGCGGCGGACGCGGCGGGCGGTCCCGCCGAGCCGGTCGTGCCGACCACGGAGGGGCACAAGCCGACGTCGTCGGCCGGTTCCGCGGACCTGGAGGACCGGCCCGCGGAGGGCGGCGAACGCTAGGGTACACCCGGTGCACGTCGAGGCGGATCACCAACCGCCCGT
>NZ_JBEZEH010000276.1:0-7665 GCF_040648775.1 Micromonospora sp. NPDC049089 | reverse complement strand
GGCCGACGTGCGCCACACCGCCGACGAGTTCCCGGCGCACCCCAAGCCCACCGACCCACCCGATACGCACCCCGCCGGGACCCCCGCCGGCGTCCGGACCGAGGGACGGTGCCGGGGCAGCCCGGGGCGTCCGGGCAGCGGGACGCCGTCAGTTCAGCCGGCGGCATCCGAGCCGGGCTCCGAGCCTGGCTCCCGGGCGGCGCGAAGTGCCTCCGTCGCCTGGGCCAGCAGCCGCGCCGAGTCGGTGCGCCCGCTCACCTGCAATTCCACTTCGGTGTCCCCGGCCTGGATCCGGATGCTGGCCTCGGTGCGCTGCTGGTCGACCCAGGACTGCAACAGGTTGAACAGCCCCGGAAGCAGCCCCTGGGCCAGCACCGCGATGATCACCGCGTCGCTGAAGCCCGGCCGGCCCCCGCCGCCGCCGGCCGTGCGCACCACCGGCCGGTATTCGGGGCGGCGGTGGATCCAGGTCAGCAGATCGACCGAGGGAGACTGCCGCTGCCGGGGGTTGATGGTCAGCCGGACGGGCAGCCGGGCTGCGGCGTCGCTGTCGGTCACGGTCTGTCTCCCGGTCAGTTGTCGGAGGGTCGGAAGGTGACGTCGTCCCCGTCGGCGGTGGCGACGCCCGTGACGGTCAGCGCGTCGTCGTCGGTGAACGGTGAGCTGCTGCCGAAGTACGTGGTGGTGCCGCTGACCTGCACCCTGCCCTGGGTCTCCACCGGGGTGGACACCCGGGCGGTGCTCGGGCCGGTCAACTCGACGGCGATTTTCGGGTACTCCAGGATCTTCCAGGTGATCTTCTGCGTGGTGCCGCCGTAGTAGCGGAACGGGCAGCCGGGTGGGGCGGCCACGGTCTGCTTCGCGCACTCGTCCAACCAGGCGCGTACCCGGGCCTCGACCGCTTCGATCGCCGCCGGCTTGAGCACCGGCGCCAGTTGCAGGGTGGCGGCGGTCTCCCCCGGGCCCACCAGCACTGTCTCGCCCGGCGTCTCACTGAGCGCGCTGGACGGGCCGGTCGCGGTGTAGCCGCCGGGCAGCAGCACCAGCGGAGCGCCCTCGGTGGCGACCGGCAGCTCCACCCCGTTGAGCCGCACCCCGGGGTCGGCGATCGCGGCGTTGAGCGGGGTGGGCCCACCGCTCAACCGCCAGCCGTGGAAGAGGCCAGCGGTGGTCTCGTCCTCGCGGCGCAGGGTAAGGGTGCTGCTCTGGCGCGCGTCACCCAGCCGGTACGCCACGGTGGCGGTGGCGGTGTCGCCGTCGCGCTCCAACGAGCTGATCTCGACGTCGGTCGGTGGTTGGTAGCCCTTGCCGCGCAGCAGTTTGGCGAGAAGGTCGCGGTCGGTGCCGTTGCCCTGGTCGGTCAGGTAACCGAGGGCAGCCTCGCTGTCCCGGTCGGCGAGCGCGGAGAAGTAGCCGTCGATCGCCGCCTGGGGGCGGAAGAACGCCCACTGCACCACGCCGAGGCCGCTGGTGCCGAGGCAGGCGACCAGGGTGACGGCGCCGACCAGCAGCAACGTGCGGCGGGTGCCGACCGGGCCGGAGTCGTTGAACAGCCGGTCGACGGTGACGGGCTCGGTCGCGCCGGAGGGCGTACCGGCTACCGAGGCCCGCTCCAACGCGTCGAGCCGCAGCTCGTGCGGCGGGTGGGTGGCGCAGACCGCCTCGTCCCAGCCGCTGCGGCCGGTCTCGAAGGACCGCCGCCGTTCCAGAATGCGCCGCAGCCCGTCGGCGTGCCCGGTGAGCACGGCGCCGAGGTCGGCCCGGTACTCGGCCGCGCGCACGTCGCGGGCGTGCAGCGGCAGCACCACGTACCGCATGGTGAGCAGCACCGGCCAGAAGAGCACGAAGACCACGAAGTTGGTGCCCGGATGGGGGAACGTCCGCATCAGCCAGGTCGGCAGGGCGTGCGCGAGGGTCAGTGGCAGGCCGACACCGCGGACGAAGGCGCTGGTGATCTCGTCCCCGGTGCGCCAGTGCACCAGCTCGTGGCTGAGCAGCGCGGCCACCTCGTCGTCCGGTTCGGCCAGCACGGCGGTGGTGACCACCACGTGCCGGGCGTACGTGCGGGCGTTGCTCAGGACCGGGTCGTCCTCCATGAGCAGCCGGGGCACGCTGGGCAGGCCGAGCCGTCGGGCGCAGTCGTCGAGCACGGGGCGAAGCCGCGCGTACTCGCGGCGGCTGGGCTGGCGCGCACCCGAGACGACCAGCAGGCGGGGTTCGAGCAGCACCCGGTAGAGCGTGTAGAGGACCCCGATCAGCGCCGCCGCGACGACAGTGCCGATCAGGCCGGTGAGCAGCGCGAAGGGCTCGTCGGCAACGCCCATCCAGGGCAGGGCCAGCACGGCGAGGAAGCCGACCAGGAAGCCGATGGCGAAGCCGGCGACGCCGCCGAGCATCCCGCCGGAGCGGGTCAGGAACGCCTCGACCAGGGGGCCGATGAGCGGGACGTCGCGCAGCACCTGGGGCACCTGGTCGTCGGCGCCGGTCCCGACGGCGAAGAGCCCGACGACGCCGAACGTGAGACCGCCCCAGAACGCCAGGAGCAGCGCGACCGGCAGGTAGAACCAGGTGGCGAGGAACGCGCCGAGCACGCCGCGCCAGTCCCGCAGGATCCCGGCACGCAGCCAGACCAGCGCGCTCGGGTAGCCCGGTGGGCGGTCGGCGAACCCACCGGTGGGTGGCGGGGTGTCGGCCGACGGCGGTTGGGCGGCCCGGACGTCGAGCTGCGGCACGGTCGGCGGGGTGTTCTCCGGCGGCACGGTGGGCGGCTCGGTCATGAGCGCTGCTCCTTCTCGGCGGGCGTCGTCCACTGTCGGGAATGGACAGCCGGAGCAGGCTATCGAGGGCATCTGATGTCTGCCACACCGTTTCCGGGGATCGTCGCGCACCCGACACTCCGTGTCGCGGGTGCGGTGCGGCGGTCCCCTTCGGGACCGCCGCACCGGAGCGGGTCAGAGCGCGAGGCAGTTGGGTCGCACCGAGCCATCGACCAGGGCGCCGCGCACGATGGTGTACGCGGTGCCGTCGAGCACCAGGCCGAGGTGCCCCACCACCCGCAGCGGGCAGTACGACTGGATCAGCACGTTCGTCGCACCGTCGTTGACGGCGGCGTTTCCGGTCGGACGGACCAACTCGTCCTGGAGGGTGCGGATGGTGGTGTAGCGCACCGCGCCCGGGGTGTCGTCGCCGGCGTTGAGGTCGGCGAGGAACGCCGAGCCGATTGTCATCTGTTGGCAGGCCACGACGCCGGCGCAGCTGCCCAGGCCGAGGAACGCCACGATGTTGGCGACGTACGTGCCGTACTGGGGTGTGCCCAGGCTGACGTAGCGACCGACGGTGGCGGTGCCGCCGAGCCGCTTGAGGTAGTACCTGCTGACCAGGCCCCCTTCGGAGTGGGCGACGACGTCCACGCTCGCCGCGCCGGTGGTGGCGCGTACCTGGTCGACGTAGTTGGCGAACGCGCGCGCCGAGGTGGGGATGTCACCGAGACCCAGGCCGGGTAGTTGGTAGATGAAGGCGCGGTAGCCGTCGGCGCGCAGCCGGGCGGCGATCGGCTCGTACGCGACGGCGACGCCGCTGAGCCCGCCGACCACGATCACAGGGTTGGCCGCCGCGGCGGCGAAGGGCGTCGTGCTGGTGGCGGTGGTGGAAGCGGGGGCGGCGGTCGCCGTGGCGGTGGACGCGAGAAGCGCGGCGGTGGCGAGGGCCAGGACGAGGGCGGTCTTTCGGAGCAGCATGGCTGCACCTCCGGGGGGAGGCACCCGGCGAACCGGGCAGGTGGGTGGGGGTGTCCGGTCGACCGTGCGACGATCATGCCCGCAACAATTTAGAAACGTCAATGACTTGTTACGCGCCGGTAACCCGTTGTTCCGGCGGGGGCGTAAACGGTCATACCGCTCCGCTCCATATCGGACGCTGCCGGTCGCTGGCATGCTGTCGCCGTGGCTGTCGATGAACCCACCGAGCGCGAGCTGCGGGTAATGCCGTGGTGGCTGGTCCTGGTTGGCCTGCTGGTCGCCATCGCCCTGGGCTGGCTGGTGCTGGACCTGCTGCTCAGCGAGGCCGACCGGGCCAGCCAACCGGACACCCGCGCCACGCTGCGCATCGACGCGATCCGCACCGGCCTGACCGTCGTCGCCGGCACTGGCGGAGGGCTCGCACTGCTGCTCGCCGCCCGCCGCCAGTGGATCGCCGAACGCGCGCAACGGCACGAGGAGAGCGTCGCCGCACGCGACCAGGTGCACCGGGACCGGGTGCAGGCACACGCTGAAGCGGTGGCCGAGGCCGCGCAGCGCCACCAGGACCGGCAGTCCGGGGCCGCCGAGCACGACGCGGCGGAGCGTCGACTGACCGAGCTCTACACCCGGGCGGTCGAGCTGCTCGGCAACGACAGCGCGGCGGTACGCCTCGGCGGCCTGCACGCGCTGGAACGCCTCGGCCAGGACAACCCGGGGCAGCGCCCGACCATCGCGGCGGTGCTGTGCGCGTACCTGCGGATGCCGGCGCCTGACGGCGAGCCGCGCGAGACGGAGGTCCGGCGCAGCGCGCAGCGCGTGCTGACCCGGCACCTGCGCGCGGACGACGCGGCCCACTGGCCGGAGCTGACGCTCGACCTGGCCGGCGCCACGCTCGTCGACTTCGACGCCGGCGGCTGCACGCTCGTCGACGCGACCTTCAGCGATGCGGTGTTCACCGGTACGACCACCTTCGCGGGCGCGACGTCGCGGGGGCGGCTGCTGTTCGGTGCGGCGACCTTCGACGAGGTGGTCTTCGACGGGCTCGTGGCCGGCGGCGAGGTCGTCCTCGACGGCATTCGCGTCGGCGGCGAGGCCAGCTTCGACGGTGCCGCCTTTCCCGGCGGTCTGTCCTGCCGGCGAGCCGGCTTCACCGGCCCGACCTCGTTCCGCCGGGTGACCTTCGGCCAGCCGACCAGCTTCGACGCGACCCGCTTCGAGGACGTCACCTCGTTCCGGGAGGCCGTCTTCGAGGGCGCCCTGTCGATGGAGCACACCGAGTTCGGCCGGTCGGCAAGCTTCCACGCCGTCCGCTTCACGAACATGGCGCTGTTCCGCTGGACGGTGTTCGGCGCGGAGGCGCTGTTCGACAGGGCCCGCTTCGTCGACGCCGCGAACTTCGGCCGGGCCCGGTTCCACAGCATGGTCAGCTTCCGCGACACCGAATTCAGCCGGCCACCGCAGGTCGAGCAGGCCCGGGCGGTGGCCGACAGCGGCCACCGCTGGCCGGCGGGCACGACAGTGGAGCGCCTCGACGACGAGTGGCTGCTGCTGGTCGACCGCTGATCGGCGGGCGGGCGTTCAGCGCCGGGCGGACGCGGCGTTCAGCGCCGCGCGACCGGGTGAGGCGTTCAGCGCCGCGCGGTCGGACAGAGCGTCAGCGCGGGGCGGCGGGCGGGCGCAGGCCGTCCAGGGCCACGCCGAGGACCCGGTCACGCTGCTCGGGTGACGGGAACTGGGCCATGGTCAGGCCACTGATCAGCCGCACCACGTCGTCGAAGCCGATGTCGTCACGGACCACACCGGCGACCTGCGCCCGACGCATCAGCGGCTCACCGGCGGAGAAGATCTCCGCCCGGCAGCTGGTGAAGATCTCGGAGTCGTGCAGCAGTTGCTCGGCGAGCGCCCGCTTGGTGGCGACGTACGCGACGAAGCGGTGCAGCCAGGCGACGAGCGCGTCCCAGGGTGGCAGCTCGGCCAGACCCTCGGCGGAGTGACACAGCGCCCGGACCTCCTCGACGTAGACGGCCTCGAACAGGTGCCGGCGGGTCGGGAAGTTGCGGTAGAGCGTGCCGATGCCCACGCCGGCCCGGCGGGCCACGTCCTCCAGGGAGGCGGCGGCGCCGTTCTCGGCGAACGCCTCGCGCGCAGCCGCGATCAGGGCGTCGTAGTTACGCCGCGCGTCGGCCCGCTTGGGCCGCTGGGCGAAGACCTCGGGCGCCTGCCCCGGGCTGGTCATGACGTGCGTCACCTCACTCTGCTTGCATCCGGAGGACGCCCTCCGCTAGCTTAGCGGAGGCACCCCTCCGGAATCCCGGAGGCCTGCCTCCGGTTACTCTACCTCGGGACCCGCCCGATCGCCGCCTGGCCACCCCGATCGCCCGGACCCCGACAGACCACCCCGTCACGGACGACGGGCGACAAGCCTTCATTCCCGTACGTAATCAGGGAGTTTTCTCTCGTGGCAGTGACCTCCCGGCGCAGCTCGCGTCGGCTCACCTTCACCGTGCTCGCGGCCGGCGCCGGGTTCTTCGCGATGCTCCAGTCGCTGATCACCCCGGTGCTGCCGACCATCCAGCAGGACCTGCACACCACCCAGAACACAGTGACCTGGGTCCTGACCGCCTACCTGCTCAGCGCGTCGATCTTCACGCCGATCCTCGGACGCGTCGGCGACATGGTCGGCAAGGAGCGGATGCTTGTCGTCTCGCTCGCCGCCCTCGCCCTCGGCTGCCTGCTGGCCGCCATCGCGCCGAACATCGGCATCCTCATCCTCGCCCGGGTCGTGCAGGGCATCGGCGGGGCGGTCTTCCCGCTGTCGTTCGGCATCATCCGCGACGAGTTCCCGGCTGCCCGGGTCTCCACAGCGGTGGCCGCCATCTCGGCCATCGTCGCCGTCGGCGGTGGCCTGGGCATCGTGCTGGCCGGCCCGATCGTCAGCACCCTGGACTACCGCTGGCTGTTCTGGATCCCGATGATCGTGGTCGGACTGACCGCCGTGGCCGCGCACCTGTTCGTGCCCGAGTCGCCGGTCCGCACCCCCGGTCGCATCGACTGGCGCGCCACACTGCTGCTCTCCGGCTGGCTTGTCGCATTGCTGCTGCCGATCAGCCAGGGCGCCGCCTGGGGCTGGACCTCCACCCGGGTGCTCGGCCTGCTCGCCCTCGCCGTGGTGCTGCTGGTCGGCTGGCTGGTCACCGAGCTGCGGTCGAAGAATCCGCTGATCGACATGCGGATGATGCGCCTTCCGGGTGTCTGGACCACCAACCTGGTCGCCCTGCTCTACGGCGCGTCGATGTTCTCCATGTACGCGTTCCTCCCGCAGTTCCTGCAGACCCCGACCGCCGCCGGTTACGGCTTCGGGGCGAGCATCAGCCAGGCCGGTCTGCTCATGCTCCCGATGGTCAGCGCGATGTTCGTCGCCGGCGTCATCGCCGGGCGACTCCAAGCCGTCTTCAGCGCCAAGGCGCAACTCGCCACCGGTGCCACCTTCAACGTGGCCGCCTCCGCGATGCTCGCCACCGCGCACGCCACCCGCTGGGAGGTCGCCATCGCCGGTGGCCTGGTCGGCCTCGGCATCGGCCTGGCCTTCGCCTCGATGGCCAACCTGATCGTCGCCAGCGTGCCCGCCAGCCAGACCGGCGTGGCGACCGGCATGAACGCCAACATCCGCACCATCGGCGGCGCGATCGGCGCGGCAGTGGTCAGCGGCGTGATCACCGCCCACCCGCAGGCCAACGGTCTGCCCCGGGAGGCCGGCTTCACGACGGGGTTTCTCGTCCTCACGGCGATCGCCCTGGCCGCCGCGCTCGCGGCCCTCGCCGTCCCGTCCGCCCGGCGGGCGTCGGCCCGCCGACGGTCGCGGACCGGTGGCGGTCAGCGGCCCTCGGGAACGGCCATCTCGCCGAGCAGCGACCAGTCCTCCTGCGGC
>NZ_JBEZEH010000275.1:0-7672 GCF_040648775.1 Micromonospora sp. NPDC049089 | reverse complement strand
GGCAGCGGACCGGGCCGCTGCCCTGGCCGGAGGCGGTCCGGGTGGCCGGCCAGATCGCCGCCGCGCTGGCCGCCGCGCACCGCATCGGCGTCGTGCACCGCGACGTCAAGCCCGGAAACGTCATGCTCACCGACACCGGCGCCAAGGTGCTCGACTTCGGCATCGCTGCGCTCGGCGGCCTCGACAGCCAGTCCGGCGAACCGCTGATGGGCACCCCCGCCTACTTCGCCCCGGAACGGCTGACCGCCGGCCCGCCCGACCCGGCGAGCGACGTGTACGCCCTCGGCGCACTGCTCTACCGCACCCTCACCGGGCGGGCGCCGCTACCCGTGCAGAGCTGGGAGGACGCGCTGGAGGTGCACCGGCGCGGCACCCCCGTGCCGCCGCTGCGAGTGCCCGGCCTTCCCGCCGACATCGCCGAGCTGACCGTGGCCTGCCTGGCCGCCAACCCGGCCGACCGGCCGAGCGCCGCGCATCTGGCCCGCCGATTCGGCGCCGGTCAGCCGGTCGAGCCGCCCACCGAACTGCTGCGCATCCGGCCGGCCGCCCACCCGCCCACGCTGATCGACAGATCGGTGGTGGCCGCCCGCCCCGTCCCGGCGACCGCCGCACCGCCCCGACGCCGGTCGCGTCGGCCCGTCGGCGTGCTCGTCGCGGCCGTGCTCGCCGTGCTGATCGGCGTCGGCGCCCTGATCGCGCAGAATCCGCTCGGCAACCCGGGCAAACCCGACCCGGCCGAGATCGCCGCCGCACCGTCGACCTCCGCCCCGGCCCCCGCGCCCACGACACACTCGCCGACGCCGGCCGCACCGTCCTCGCCACCCCCGGCCGCCAGCACCGCGCCGTCAACCGTCGGGCAGCAGGTACCGGTCAGCTTCCGCGAGGTGAGCAGCGAGTTCGCCACCGTCCTCGCCACCGCGGTGGCCCGCGGTGACATCGACCGGAAGACCGCCGAAGACCTGCGTGACGACCTGGCCGACCTCAACCGCCGCACCAGGGACCGCGCCGAGCGCGTCGCCGACCTACGGGACCGCATCGCCGAGCTGGTGCGGCGGGACCGCCTACCAGCGCAGACGGGCGAGAAACTGGACGCTCTGCTCGCCCGGACCGGCACGTTCTCCACCAGCCGTACGGACGACTGATACCTCCGTCGATACCGCTGGCATGATGTCCCGATGCGGACACGTCTGATCTTCGTGCGACACGGCGAGTCGGTCCACCAGCTCGAAGGAATCATCGGTGGGCCACGTGGCTGTCGGGGCCTCACCGCCCTCGGCCACGAGCAGGCACACGACCTGGCCAACCGGCTCACCGGCGACATCGCCGCCGACGGGCCGGTGGCGGTCTACTCGTCCGTGCTGCGCAGGGCCGTCGAGACCGCGCAACCGATCGGCGCGGCGTTCGGCGTCCGGCCCGTGGCCGACTGTGGTCTCTGTACCTGGCACACACCCCCGTACGCCGACGGCCTGCCGACCTCCCTCTTCCGTACCGACCATGCGATTGCGGGCGGCGGCGTGTTCCGACCGTTCGAGGAGGGCAACGAGAGCTGGGCCGAACTGGTGGTCCGCGTCAGCCGCGCGATCATGGAGATCGCCCACCGGCACCGGGGCTCCACAGTGGTCCTGGTCGGCCACAGCGAAACCGTCGAGGGCGCCTTCCACGCGCTCGGCGCGCAGCCGGTCTTCCGGGCGTTCGACCTGGACGTGCCCCCGGCCTCGATCACCGAATGGACCACCGACCACGACCCCGGCGGCTGGCCGCCGGCCCGCTGGACGCTGCGTCGCTTCGCCGACACCGGGGGGTGGGCCAGAGCGTGATCCAGTACCGCCGGGCCGGACCGATTCGGTGTCTCGGACGACGGCGGGCGGATGGCCGGATGGGGCGACGCTATTCGGCGGCCAGGATCTGCTCGCGCAGGATCTCCGCGTGCCCGCAGTGCTGCGCCATCTCGCGCAGCACGTGCAGGTAGACCCAGCGCAGCGGCAGCGGGCCACGCCGGTTGCCGCGAAGCAGGTCGTCAAGGCCCAGGCTGGACGTGGCGCGGCGGGAGGCTTCGCAGGCTTCCCGGTGCGCGCGCTGGACGGCGGCGATCGTGTCGCCGTCGTCCAGGATGAACGATTCGTCCGGCGTGGCCGGGATGCCGATCTCGGAGCGGGGCCGGCAGGTGACGGCCTCGTCGAACCAGACCTTCTCCACGAACGCGGCGTGCTTCACCAGACCCAGCAGCGTCGTCCGGGACGGCACCAACGACCGCCGCGCCTGCTCCTCGGTCAGCCCGTCCAGGTAACCGTTGAGCGCTCTGCGGTGCTCGTCGATGAACGCCTCGAACTGCGTCTGGGCTGACTGGCCGACGACATCATCGTCGAAGGTCGGAGGAAATGACGTCATTCCCGAAGCATTCCAAGGTCATTGCCGCCGCGCAAACAGCACATTCAGCCGAAGGAGAGAAGAGCGCCGCGCTCGTCGAAGCGGGCGGTGCCCGCCCAGGCGATTTCCCACCGGTTGCCCTCCGGGTCGGCGATGTAGCCGGAGCGCCCACCCCAGGACCGGTCGGTCGGCTGCGCCACCACCGTCGCCCCCGCCGCGACGGCGGCTTCGAACGCTGTATCGACTTCGTCGGGGCTGTCGACGTTGCAGGCCAGGGTGACCCCCGACCAGCCACCGGCCGGCACGGGCACGCCCGGTGCCGCCTCGGCGGCCAACTCCGGTAGCGGGTAGAGCGCGAACAGCACACCACCCAGCAGGAAGGCCGACCAGCCGTCGTCACTGGCCGGCAGCTCGGGCCAGCCCAACGACCGGTAGAACGACCGCAGCGCGGCGACGTCGCGTGCTCCCACTGTGACCACGGACAGTCGGGAGGGGACGGTACTCATGGGCAGACCGTAACGTGGTCGCCGTCCGCCACCCGCCCGGACCGGAGCACTGTGGCGTACGCGCCGACACACGGCTGGGGACCCATTCCGGGCAGCGGTTCGATCCGGTTGAGTCGGGCGGGAGCCCGCAGCGCCTCGGTCTCGCGGGGCAGCGGGCCGTGCGCGAGCGTGGGCACCGCGCAGCGCGGCGTCGGGGCCAGCACGGCGAGCACCAGGTCCCGGCCGACGCGCAGTTCCCGGCCGACCCAGTCGTTCTCGGCGAAGGCGTCCGTGTCCGTGTCGAGCACCAGGTTGGGCCGGTAGCGCTCCACAGTCCCCGACCCAGGCGGTAGGTGCCCGGCGATCCGATCCAGGGTCGCGGTGGTGACCAGGTGGATCGGAGCGAAGTCGAAGAAGGTCCCGGGCAGAACCGACCCGAGCCGGCTCTCGTCGGCCAGGACCTCTTCGGTGAGGCCGGCGGCGAGCACCGCCTCCGGGTGGGACCGCAGCAGGGTGGCACCGGGCGGTACGGCGTCGATGAGGGTCACCGGGCGGCCCACCGCCGCGCTCAGCGCCGTGTCGATGCCGGGGTCCTCGCTTGACAGGTGTCGACCGTCGGGCAGGGTTATCCGTACCGGATCGGTCACCCCGCCGGTCGCTCGTAGCGTGAGCAGGCCGCGCCAGCGATGGGGTTGCTTGGCGCTGGCCACCCGCCCACTTGTCTGATCCAGCAGGGCCAGCACGCGGTCACCCGCGATACCGGTCGCGCCGATGTCGGCGGCCGAGGTCCGCTCTCCGAGCAGCGACTTCACCGGGTACCGCCGCAGCTGCACGACTCGTCCGGAGATCATTACGTCACCCTAACCGCGCCCGCTGCCCCGGCGGGGGGACGTGAGGTTGACGCTGACCGACTCGCCCGGGTCGGTGCCCGCGCGGGCGTACTCTTCGCCGTCCGGCGTCCAGACGCCCGAGAGCCCGGCCGCCTCGGTGTAGCCACCGCCGGTCGACCCGGCGAAGCTCGCCACCGCCACCCAGACCCGGTGCGCGGTGGCGATCCGGTGCGCCCGCTGGTCTGTCACTGCGGCGTCACGGGCCGACTCCAGGACGCCCGCCGCGTACACGTCGATCCCGAGCGCGGCCGTCCGGTCCGCGTGCGCGGCCACGCCGGTGTCCTTGCAGATCGCCAGCCCCACCCGCCAACCGTCCACATCGAGCACGACCGGGGCGTCGCCGGGCCGGAACCGACGGGCCTCCGCGTCCCCCAGCCACATCTTCCGGTACGCCACCGTCGCACCGCCACCGGTCACCGCCAGCATCGCGATGTGGTCGCCGGTGACCGGCGCACCGACCAGGGCCAGCGCACCCGCCTCGTGGCACGCCTCGACCAGCGGCGCCAACCGCGGGTCGTCGACTGACACGACCGGCGCGTCCAACTCGTACCCGGTCAGCGACAGCTCCGGAAAGACGACCACCCGGGCGCGCGCCGCGCGGACCGCGGCGGCGTGCGCCCGTGCGTTTGCCGCGACATCCAGGGGTACGCACGGCGGCTGGACCACCGCGAGCCGCAGCGGGGTGCGGCTTTCCGCACCCCCACCGGTGTGGTCGACCCGCGCGGTCGGGCGGTCGGCCCCATGGTCGGCTCTCAGGATGACTTCGTAACGTGGGCGCATGATTCGAACGTCCCACGCCGTGTTCGCCACCGGAACCCCCGCCGCCGCAGCGGAGCCACCACAGGACGGGATCGTCGGCTACGTCACTGACCTGGTGGAACGACTCGGCGGACCGGGCGCTGGCCTGGCAGTGGCGTTGGAGAACCTCTTCCCGCCGATCCCCAGTGAGGTGATCCTGCCGCTGGCCGGGTTCGTCGCCGCGCAGGGACGGATGAGTCTGGTCGGCGCGATCTTCTGGACCACGCTGGGTTCGGTGGTGGGCGCGCTCGCGCTCTACCTGATCGGCGCGGCCCTGGGGCGCGACCGGATGCGCAACATCGTTTCCCGGCTTCCACTGGTCAAGCTCAGCGACGTGGACCGGACCGAGGCGTGGTTCCTGCGCCACGGTGTGAAGGCCGTCTTCTTCGGCCGGATGATCCCGATCTTCCGAAGCCTGATCTCCATCCCGGCGGGGGTTGAGCGGATGCCGGTGAGCACGTTCCTGCTCTACACCACGCTGGGCAGCCTGATCTGGAACACCACGTTCGTGCTCGCCGGTTACCTGCTGGGTGACAACTGGCATCTCGTCGAGGGCTACGCCGGCATGCTCCAGAAGGTGGTGATCGTCGTCTGCGCGGCGGCGGCCGCCTGGTTCGTCGGGTCCCGCGTGCTGAAGGCCCGCCGCGCTGCCCGCAACCCCGAGCCGACAGAGCCCGAGCAGGGCGCACTGAACGGGATGCCCGACCCGGGCGGTCGCGGCACCCTCTACCGAAGCGGATCGTGGGCGTCGGACGAGCGCTAGCCCGCCCTTCTGGTTTCCTTGTTCCTTGCCTTTGCTCTGCACCCCAGACTGCACCGGCGTCGCGTGCTGACGCCCTGCATCAAACGTGCGCCTGCGGCGGGCGCGTCACACGAAGCGGAGCAAGCGGGAGCAGGCTTGCTGCGGAAGGCGGGCGAGGTGGTGGGGGAGCGGCGGACCGGCAGGTGGTTGCTTCGGCTCCGGCTGCCGCTCGGTGTCGCCGTCGGAGTCGCGACGGCCGTCGTCGAGTTCGCCTTCCTCGCCGTCGCGTTCGCAGCCTGCAGTGTGTTCGCGGTCGCGCCTGCGGCGGGCCGTCGGGTTACCGGCCTGACCAGCAGGTACGGCGGGCGGCTCGTACGGATGGAACACCGCCGCCTCGCCGGGCTGCTCGCCGCGCAGGATCTGCCCGTGCCGCACACCGTGGCGACCCGGCGGCAGCTCGGCTACCTGGCCGCCCGACTGTTGCCCGGCGCGCTCGGCCTGCTGGCGTACGCCGTGCTCGGCGTCGGTGTGGTGCTGGCCGGATCGTGCTGCGCGCGGCCGTGCGCGGAGACCTGACTGTTCTCGACGCCCTGTCCCAGGTCGCCGTCGGGGCGGTGCTGCTACTGCTCAACGTTCAGGCCGTCGCCAGCATCGCCGCACTGGACATCTGGCTGGCGCGACGACTGCTCGGCGCGGGAAGTCGGGCCGAGCTGACCCGCCGGGTCCACGAGCTGACCACCAGTCGGGCCGGAGTCATCGCCGCCGTCGACGCCGAACGGCAGCGCATCGAACGCGACCTGCACGACGGCCTCCAACAGCGGCTGGTCGCCCTCGGCATGCTGCTCGGCCGGGCCCGCCGCGCCCGCGACGCCGACCGCACACACGCACTGCTCGCTCAGGCACACGAGGACGTGCAACGGGCCATCGAAGAGTTGCGCGAGGTGGCGTGGCGGGTCTACCCGTCAGCGTTGGACGACAGCGATCTGGGTGAGGTCCTGGCCATCGTCGCCCGCGGATCCGAGGTGCCGGTGCGAATCCGCTGCGAGCTGCCGGTCCGCCCCGAGCGGCAGGTCGAGACGGTGCTGTACTTCGTGGCCTGCGAGGCGCTCACCAACGCCGCGAAGCACGCCGCCGCTACCCTGGTCACCGTCGAAATCGGAGTACGGGATGGGTGGATCCGGATGCGCGTACACGACGACGGCGTCGGCGGCGCGGAACCGACCGGACGCGGGTTGTCCGGGCTGGCGCGACGGGTCGCCGCGCTGGACGGCCGACTTCTGGTGACCAGCCCAGCCGGCGGTCCCACGACCGTGCTGGCGCAGCTGCCGTGCGCCTAGTCCTCGCCGAAGACTCGACGCTGCTCCGGGAAGGCCTGACGCGGCTGCTCGCCGACGAGGAGCACGAGGTGCTCGCGGCGGTCGGGACCGCCGACCAGCTTGTCGAGGCGGTCGGACGATCCCGTCCCGACGTGGTCGTCACCGACGTCCGGATGCCACCCAACCACACCGATGACGGACTGCGGGCCGCCCTGGAGATCCGTCGCCGGTGGCCCGATACCGGCGTCCTCGTGCTCTCCCAGTACGTGGAGCGGCGTTACGCCGGGAGGCTGCTCGCGGACCGTCCCGAGGGGGTCGGCTACCTGCTCAAGGACCGGGTCGCCCAGGTGGACGACTTCCTCGACGCCCTCGACCGGGTGGCCGCCGGAGGCACCGCCCTCGACCCGGAGGTGGTCCGTCAGGTGGTGGCCGGCTCGGACCGTCCCGACCCGTTCGGTCGGCTCACGCCGCGGGAACGGGACGTGTTGCACGAGATGGCCCAGGGGCACACGAATCTCGCTATCGCCCAGCGGCTGCACGTATCGCAGAGCGCTGTCGAGAAGCATGTCAACGCCATCTTCGACAAGCTCGACCTCGCACACACAACGGGCTACAGCCGACGAATCCTCGCAATCCTGCGCTACCTGGGCTCCTGACCCGCCCAGGCCCTGGGCAGGACATTGCGGCCGGCCCGGCATGATCAACTCGGGATTCTTGATGTCGGGGTGTCCGGGCGTCCGGGATGCCCCGCCTTCCGTGAAGCCGAGTGGATCACCCCGGTGAGGGCTGGTCCGATGGCGTGGAGCCCGGTGCCGTGTGGGTTGTTTGTCTGTATCTGGGTGTGGCCGGGTGCACTCGCGGGCCGGAATCATGGCCGGGCCGGGGTCGTTACATACCCTGACGATCGCAGCACCACCGCCGGCCTCCGGCCTGGTCACCCGGGTTGGAATGCCAGCCACCACCCGGTCGTTGCAGTCCGCACGAACGACCGAACGGGCACCGCCTCAATGAGGGTGCCGATGGATGGGCCGACCCCGGAATGACCCCGGCCCCCCGGTCGTTACACACAGACCC
>NZ_JBEZEH010000274.1:0-7724 GCF_040648775.1 Micromonospora sp. NPDC049089 | reverse complement strand
CCGCGAGTCCGGGTGAACGGGATGGCCCGGCGCCGGGTCGGCGTCGAGGCGGTTGTCACCTTGTGATGGGCAACGGCGTTCCGCGTCCGCGCCCGGCCGGTTAGGGCCTGTCGGGGACGCGATGCATACACCCTTCGATGACGGCGGATGGTCAAGTCGCGGCCCGGCGGCGGGGAGCCGGCGGCGGGCCGCGCGATCCGGGGCTGTGGGTGCTTCTTGAGACGCCGCGCGCGGCGCTGCCCGGCCGCAGCCGTTGCAGCGCGCGGGGTGGGACTGGTTTGCCGCCCGGACGGGTCGGGTCTGGCTGGGGTTCAGGTCTGGGCGAGCGCGGTGACGGCGGCGTCGGCGATCGCGGTGATGGCGTCGACCGGGTCGGTGACGGTCAGGGTGGTGGTGTGCGTGAAGGTGTGTCCCCAGATCTGGTCTGGGTCGGTTGGCTCGCCCGCGGTGGGTGGGTCGGCGGGGTGTAGCCACAGCACGGCGCAGCCGGCGCGGTGCAGGGTGGTGACGAGGCGTTGGCCGGCGGGGATGTCGTCGAGGTAGCCGTCGGAGACGACGGCGAGCATCCGTAGAGTGCGGCCGTGGCGCAGGTCGAGGAGGTGGTCGGCGACCTTGACCGCTTCGGGGAAGGTGGCGGTGGCGAAGTCGGTGCGCATGTGCAGCACCTGCCTGGGGAAGGTGCGCGGAGGTACCAGGACGGTGGTGCGGTCGCCGAAGCCGATGGTGGTGGTCGTCGCGTCGGCGCGGCGGGCGGCGTGGGCGAAGATCCACGCCGCGGAGGACATCGCCTCGGTGTAGCGGTCCATCGACCCGGACAGGTCGACCAGGATCGCCAGGTGCAGACGGGGTTTCTCGGGCGGTAGGTGGGCGCGTTGCTGCCACGGGGCGGCCGTTGGCAGTTGCCCGGCGGCGGTTTGCGCGTCGGCGGTGATGGCGTGGCGGGTGCGCAGCCGCCCGGGTGGGATCGCGGAGGGCCGCCGGCCGGGTTCGGGGTGGCGGGTGCGGGCCTGCCGCAGCCGGTGGGCGAGGTCGCGGGCCGCGCGGTGTTCCTGCTCGGTCGGGTCCCGGCGGTCCCACTGCGAGGGTGGGCTGTGCCGGCGGGCCAGCAGCGCCGCGGCGTACTCGGCCGGGGTGACGCCGGCGGCGACGGCAAGGTAGTCGACGAGGGCCGCGGCGAGGCGGCCGGGAAACAGGCCGGCGTCCGGTACGGGGGTGTCGTACTGCTGGTCGGGGTCGATGCCGAGGACCTGACACCAGCGGCGGGCAAGGCGGATCATGGTGTCGGCGTCGGTGTCGTCGCAGATCTGGGCCTCGCGCCAGATGTCCCGCAGTTGTCGCAGGCGTTTGCGTCCGAGGACGCCGGTGACGGCGGCGCGGACGGGGCGGACGTCTTTGCTGGTGACGATGCGGGCGTCGACGCGGGCCAGCAGCAGGGCGGCGAGTTGTCCAGCGTGCCATGGGTCGTCGACGGCCGCGTCGTCGGGGTTGAGAAGGGTTGTCACGACGTGGCGCAGCCAACGGCGGTCGCCCCGGCGGCGGGTGCGTTGGCGTCCTTCGGCCCGGGATTCCTCGAGCATGTGGGCGACGTCGGCGAGGATCGGCGGGGTGCCGGGCGGGGTGGTCCAGTGGCTGTGCGCGGCGTGCGCGGCGCCGTGCACGAGCAGCCCGTAGCCGGTGGGCACGATCCGCTTGTGGCGGGCCTTCGTGGGGTCGGTGATGTCGGGGCGTTCGGCGATGTAGGTGGCGTCGACCTCGATGCGGTGGAGGTCGGGGTAGAAGCATTCGGGTGCGTCGCCGGCGGCGCCGGGGGCGACGAGGACGGTGAGGTCGGTACGGCCGGTCAGCAGCGGGACGTGTTTGGTCCACGCCGCGGACCAGTCATGCCAGTCGCTGGCGGCGGCCGGCGTCGGCGGTGCGCCCTGCTGTAGGTGGGTGCTGGGGTGTGACACGGGGTTGGCTCCTTCCAGGAATCTGGGGTGGACGGCGGTTAGCGCTTGCCGAGGGCGAGCGCGGTGATGGGCGTGCCGGTGTGCCGGGACAGCGCGGCGGTGACGTCGTCGCGGGCGTCCTCGGGGGCGATGCCGGCCAGGTTGGCCAGGGCGGCGGTCATGCCCAGGTGGTCGCGGACGGTGACGAAGCCGAGCAGTTCGCGCAGCTGCGGCGCCCACACGGTCTTGCCGGCGCTCAGGTCGGCGTTGAGGTCGATCGCCGCGGCCACGACCTGCTTGGGGACGCCGAGTTGGCGGGCGAGGTCCCAGTCGGTGGTGACGTGCAGGTGGACGGTGAACCGGGAGGCCAGGGCCTCGGTGAGCACCGCGCCGTGCACGCCCGGGTTGTGGCCGGCGACGATGTAGAACCCGTCGACGGCTTCCACGGTCTCGTTGCCGTTGGCGGGGATGGTGATGACACCGCGGCCGTCCATGGCCGGGTACAGCACGGCCAGGACGCGGGGCGGGATGAGGGTGGCGTCGTCGACCAGCAGCACCCGCCCGTCACGCATGGCGGTGACGAGGGGCCCGTGGACGAACTCGTAGCCGCCGCCGGGGATCGGGTTGTAGGAGCCGAGGAAGTCGTCGACGACGGTGTCGCCGGTGCCGGCGACGGTGAGCAGGTCGGGGAACGCGGCCTCGACCATGGCGGTCTTGCCGGTGCCGGGCGGCCCGTACAGCAGCACCGGTACGTGCTGGGCGCGTAGCCGTCGCAGTTCCTCGACGTCCCAGCCCTTGCCGAGCCGCCGCGGGTGGTACAGCGTCCCGTTCGGGCGCGGTACCGGCGCGGGCCGGGATTGACGGCCACCACTAGTACTGCCGCCGGAGCGGGTGCGGGGTGCGGCGGGTGGGAGGGTGCCGGCGGCGTCGATGCCGGGCTGGGTGATCTGGAAGCGGTGGTGCGGGTCGCGGTGGTGGGTGGCGTGCCCGGCGGCGGCCATCTTCTTTAATGCCTCGAACACCGCCCCGGAGGACGGTGCGCCGATAGCCCGGGTGATCTCACCGACCTTGAGGATGGTGTCGGGGTGGTCGGCCAGGTGTAGGGCGACCTTGCGGTAGAGGTAGCCGGACCGGCCGGAGCCCGCCTCGGTGGCGGGAGTGCCGGCGCCGCTAGCCGGGGCTGGGTCGTTCTGCGGTGAACCGGCCTGCGGGGCCGGCGTATGTGGTGTTGTCATGGGGTTGCCTCGATTCCAAGGGTTGTGCCCGCGCACCCGTCTCCGGGTGCGCGGGCGGTGGGTACCGCACAGCGGAGACGGGTGGGGCCAACCCCTGCCGGCCTGGTCGGGCCGTGCAGGTGGGCGACCACACCCGGTGGTGCTGAAGGGTTACGGCGCCACGTCGGGTCGCCGCTGGTGCGTGCTGGTCGGTGTCGAGGCCGCGCGGGCGGTGTCGGCGCCGACAATGGAACCCCCGTCACCCCAATTGATCAAGTCGAATGGGCTGGCGGGTGTGGGATTACCGGGAGCGCCGGCTAACTACGTGTGCACCGTGAGGGCCGGAAGCGATGCGCGCGGTGCGGTCGTGGTCAGTCGGCGCATCCCCGTTCGCAGCCCTGCGGGTCGCACTGCTGTCCCTCGGCCATCCGGGCCAGGGCCAGCCTGTCGTCGCCGTCGAGGTCGTCGAGGAACGGCCAGTCGAACCCGTCGGCGAACGCCTTGACCTTGGGCGCTCCGTACATCGGGTATCTGGCGTGATCCATCGCCGCCACGGTGTCGTCGCGGACGAGGAGCCAGGCGAGTTCGCCGAGCTTGTCCACCGACCGGCTCGCCGAGTTGCCCCGGTGGTCGATGATCTTCCCGATGGCGAATCGCAGGTAGTCCCGGGCGTAAGACTCGTGGTTGACCCGCTGGGTCCACTCACCCGGGCGGCGGGGGGTGAGGACCTGGCGGGCGTGGTCGAGATCGAGCGCCTCCACGAGCACCTCCTCCCGAAAGCCGAAGATGTCGCAGCGGTTGGCCCGGAGAGCCCAGACCCGGGTGACGATTTCGTCTTGGGCGCGCATGGTCACTGGCATTCCTTCCTGAAAGTCTTACCTGTCGTGGCCGGGTGGCCGCGGCCGATGCTGGCCCGGCTTCCGGTGGCGCGGTGGGGCTTGGTCTGCGGGCAGGCCTATGCCTGATCGGGGTCGGGCAGGTCGCCAACTATCCGGTCGCAGGCGTACGGGTCGACGGCCTCCCAGCACCAGCTGCGGCCCATCACCACGTACCGGCCGTCGCCGTACGGGGTTATGCGTTCGATGGCGTCGGGGTCGTCGAACATGGCGCGTTGGTCGGCGATGATCACGTCGCCGTTCAAGGACAGGTTGGCCAGCGCGGCGTCGACCCGACGGTCCAGTTCCTCTGCCGGCACGCCCTCGTCCCGGAGGCTGTCGCGGTACTGGTCACGATGCCGCTGCTGGTCGGCGACGATCGCCTCGGCCACCAGCCGGGTGCAGGAGAACACCGCCCACCCGTTCCAGTGCTCGATCAGGGTGCCAACGAACCCCACCTCAATGCGGTCCCTGCCGTCCGGGTCGGCGGTGCGCGCCCAGTCGCCTGCGAACACGCCGACGTCGCCGATACGGACCCGGTCGGGGCGCAGGCGGGACACCTCGCGGCCGGTGGGGCTGGCCGCGAGGCGACACAGGTCGGCGATCCGGTCGGTAGCGGCGGTGTCGAAGGCGTCGCGGTAGACGGCCATCGCCTCGTCCCGCTGCTGGATACGCAGCCCGAACCAGCCGCAGACGTCGCCGGTAGCGTCGGCGAACAGCCCCCATCCGGCGGTGTCGACCGCCTCTGCGGCAAAGGTGAAGCGGGGCAGGGCATCGAGGACGACGGGATCCCCATCGTCAATGCCGGCCAGGACCCGGCGGGCGGCCAGGCGGGTGTCGCCGGTGACCCGGGCGCCAATAGTGTCCTGAGCCCACCATTCGGCGGCGGTGCGGCCGGCCTCGGTGCCGGCGTCGCGCATCCGCCGCAGCGCGGCGGCCCATCCGGCGGCCTCGTCGACGGGCCCACCGGTGGGCGGCGGGGTGGTGACCGGTTGGATGCGGTCGCCGGCGTCGAGGCACATCGACAGGGCCGAGCCGCTGTCCCAGGTGACCTCGACAATGTTCTGCTGCGGGTCGTGGCGGCGGACGGTGCCGGTGTCGCCGGGCCGCAACTGGGTGTGCGGGTCGCTGGTGTGGACCAGGGCGACGCGCTGGCCGGGCTGGTAGGTCATGGTGTTCTCCGATCGGTGAGTGGACAGGCCGTCGCCAGCGGGGGGCGGCGGTGGCATCGGGTCGGGTGTGTTCACTGGGTGCCGCCTGTCGCGTCACCCGTGGTGGGGGCGTGCGTTGGCCAGGGCTTGCGGGTGAGGTGGGCGCCGAACATCGGGTCGGTGGCGACCGAGGAGCCGCAGCGGGTGCAGCTGGTGGCGGTGTCGTGGCCGTAGCCGGCCATGGACGGGACCTCGACGTGGTCGATCTCGTCGACGGCGCCGCAGACGGTGCAGACGGTCATCTCCGGGCCGCCCTCGTTGAGGGCGGGTGCGGTGACGAACAGGTCCTCGATCGGGTCGAGGTGGTGGACGCTGTGGCGCAGCCAGCGGCCGTGGACCGTCGCCTCGTACGCCACCAGTAGCCGCTGGTCGGGGTGCAGCAGGTACATCCACTCGTCGAGCCCGTTGAGGTCCTCCCGTAGTGAGCCCTGCCGGATGGTGTTGTTCTCGGTGACGGCTGGGTAGCCCAGGCCCGCTACGGGCGGCTGCCGGTGCCATCGCCGAGTCGTGGGGTTGACGGCGAGGCTCGACCAGGTGCGGGCCAGCAGCCCGGCGGCCATCGCGTCGGTGTCGCGGCCGAACGTGTCGGTCCAGATCCGGCGCAGCAGCGGCACCAGGACCTCCGGGTCCTCGGCAAGCTGGATGGAGCGGGCGGTGTACCGGCCGCGGAGTGCGGCGACACCGATCAGGACAGGTGTGCTCACGTGCCTTCCCTCCTGGGGATCTGTGAATCGGGGGTTGCGGCGGTCGTCCGCAGGTGGGACGGCCGTCGAGCTGGGTGACCATGGGGCCGCCGGCATCGCGCTAGGACCTTGTGCCGAGCGGGGCGTCATGTGCGGCCATGAAGGGCACCGGGTCGATGGCGCCGTTCGGGCTGGCATCGCCGTTGTGGTGCACCTCGTAGTGCAGGTGCGGGCCGGAGCTGTGGCCGGTGGAGCCGACGACGCCGATGGGCTGGCCTGCGGCGACCGGCTGCCCGACCGTCACCATCGGGGGTTGGTTCAGGTGGCAGTAGCGGGTGAGCAGGCCGCTGGCGTGGTCGATGTCGACGTACCAGCCGCACCCGCGCGTGCGAGCGGGGTCGCCGTCGCGGTCGCAGCCCCAATCGGCGCCGGTGTCGGCGTAGACGGCGTTGCAGGCGACGGTGCGGACGGTCCCGGCGGACGCGGCGCGGATAACGGTGCCGCGCGAGGCGCTGAGGTCGACGCCGTCGTGGCCCGGCCGGTCCGAGCTACGAAAGCCCGACCCGACAGGGGCGAGGACCGGCTGCGTCCACGGGCCGGTGAATCCGCACCCGGCTAGGCCATCGGTGGGTAGGCCGGCGGTGTTGGCGATCGCGCTGACCAGTTGGGTGGCTGGTCCCTCCCATGTCGCGTAGGCGTCGGGGAAGGCGCTGACCTGCACGGCCTGGGCGGCTTCGGTGAGCGGCATCGCCTGCCAGCCCCTGACCGTGGCCAGCTTCTCGAAGAACCTCTCCGACGCGTAGACGGGGTCCTGAAGCTGGGCGGGAGTGCCCCACCCTTGGCTGGGGCGCTGCTGGAACAACCCGACCGAGTCGCGGTCACCGCCGGGCAGGTTCCGCAGGGTGCTCTCCTGCAGGGCGGTGGCGACCGCGATCACCCAGCCGCGCGCTGGTAGCCGAAGTCGGGCGCCGGTGGTGACGATCGCGGCGGCGTTAGCGACTTGGTCGCTGTCCCAGTCGCCGATCGCCGGCCACCGGCGTGGCGTCCCGGGTGACGACGCGGTGATGGTTGACGCGGAGCCGGGTGAGGTGGCCGTGGGGACGCAATCGGCGGCAGCCGTGCCGCCGCCGAGGAATCCGCCGAGCCCACCGGCGCAGAGCATGAACACGGCGACGAGCGCCACCGCGACGGACACCAGAGATCGGAGCGTCACGTCGGCTCCCGCTGGCCGAGCGGGCGGGTACGGTCGGGCCGCGCGGCGGAGGCGCGGTCGGGCGTGACCTGGAAACGGGCGAGGTAAGAGGCGCGATCGGACATGACTGGTCCTCCGAGGTACCGATTAGCCGAGGCTGTGGACGCCCACCGGGCTCCCGTCGCCGGAGTGCACGGTGACGGTGTCGTCGGCGGGGTTGATGACGTAGACCCACGAGGCGTCGAGGTCGACGGCACGGCTGAGCGGAAAGACAGTGACGGGCTCAGGATCGGTGTCGTCGAACGTCACGCCCACACCGCCGACGGGGTGCTGATGACGGAACGACCGGGTGTCTGGGGTGACGTCGGATCCGAGGTAGTACCAGTCGTAGGCGAGGACCGCGTCGATAAGCTCTTGAGTGTCGCGGCGGGCGGTGGTGGCCCAGATGCTGCGTAGTTCCGCGATGAGCGTCAGCGGGTAGCCGTCGAAGTGGACGTAGCGGGCGTGGACGGTGCCCGGCTGCGCGGGATCGATAGCGCTGACGTAGCAGATGATTGCCACGGGTCATGTCTCCTCGTCGTGATGCAGCGATCGGGTACGGCGACGACCGCGCGGCCGTGG
>NZ_JBEZEH010000273.1:0-8020 GCF_040648775.1 Micromonospora sp. NPDC049089 | reverse complement strand
GCGCCTGACCAGGGTTTGCGCTACACCCCGGGGAGGTTTAATGCCGGGGGTTTTCGTCGTCGGTGGGTCAGTCGTTGCGGTGGTCGTGCCACCACTGCTGGCCGTTGGCGGGCAGGGTGTCGATCGGGTCGTAGTAGGCGTAGCGCTTGTTGAGCGCCTCCAGGTCGGCGGATTCGATGGAGGTGCGGTAGTTCTTCGTCCAGTAGGAGATGCCGCGCTCACGGTCGTAGTCGGTGAGCATGTGCACCCAGCGCTTACCGACGAAGGGGACGTCGCAGACGATGCGGGGGGTGGCGTAGCCGGGGAGGTAGCCCATGATGTCGTGTTGGAGTTGTTGGGCGTGCCAGACCGGGACCCGCCAGTGTTCGGCGTTGGGGATCATGTCGCACATGTAGAAGTAGTACGGCAGGATTCCGGCTTCGCCTTGGAGGGCGAAGCAGAGGTCGAGCAGTTCCGGGGTGGTGGCGTTGACGCCGCGCATGAGGACGCCCTGGTTGCGGACGTCGCGGACGCCGACGTCGAGGGCGGTCTGGGCGGCCTTGGCGACCAGTGGGGTGAGTGACTGGGCGTGGTTGACGTGGGTGTGGATGGCGAGGTTGACGCCGCGGCGGGCGGCGGTGCGGGCCACCCGCTCCAGGCCCTCGACGACGTCGGGTTGCAGCCAGTGTTGGGGTAGGCCCATGAGGGCCTTGGTGGCGAGCCGGATGTCGCGGACCGTTTCCAGTTCCAGCAGGCGCATGAGGTACGACTCGAGGTTGCGCCAGGGGACGTTGGCCACGTCGCCGCCGGAGACGACCACGTCGCGGACGCCGGGGTGGGCCTTGAGGTAGGCGATGTGGGCGTCGTAGCGGTCGACGGGCTTGAGGGTGAGTTTGAGTTTGTCGACGGCGGGGGTGGAGTTGCCGACGAGATCCATGCGGGTGCAGTGCCCGCAGTACTGGGGGCAGGTGGAGAGCAGCTCGGCGAGGACCTTGGTGGGGTAGCGGTGGGTGAGCCCTTCGGCGACCCACATGTCGTGCTCGTGGAGGCTGTCGCGGCTGGCGTAGGGGTGTGAGGGCCAGTCGGTGCGCCGGTCGGAGGCGACCGGAATCATGTAGCGGCGGATGGGGTCGGCGAGCAGGGCCTCGGTGGTGAGGGTCGCGAACGGCACCATCGTGTTGATCATTTGTGGTGGCACCAGCATGGACATGGTGGCCATTGCCGACTGGTCGGCTTCGAGGTCGGCGTAGAAGGTCTCGTCGATCAGGTCACCGAAGACGGCGCGGAGCTGCTTGATGTTCTTGACGCAGTTGACGCGTTGCCACTGGGCGGATTCCCACTGGTCGCGGGTGACGTGGCGCCAGCCGGGGAACCGGGTCCAGTCGGGTTCGACCAGGGGGCGGCGGTGGTATTCGTAAGGCTGCCCGGCGGTCGGTACGGCGACCGGGGCGTGACGGGGTTGAGGGACGGTCTCAACCGGTTGGGTCTGGGTCACGGCCCCTCCTCGGTGTTGCGGCTGATCATCGAAGCCCGAAGGCTACTGGAAAATATTCGGTACAGAAACTAGTCTGCCGTAAGTTTTCCCGTTACGCGAGCCTTGACCGGGGCTTCGGGCGGCTGGACAGGGGAGGTCGGCGTGACGTCACCGGTGGGACTGCACCGCGTCGTGCAACCGGCGGGGGTGCTGCCGCAGGCGGCCTGGCGCCTGGACACGTCGGCGGCGATCGCGCCGAACGAGGTGCGGATCCGGGTGCAGCGGCTCAACCTGGACGCGGCGAGCTTCCGGCAGTTGTCGGAGAAGCACGGCGGCGACGGTGACGCGGTCCGCGCCGAGGTGCTGGAGATCATCGCTACCCGGGGGAAGATGCAGAACCCGGTGACCGGGTCGGGCGGGATGCTGATCGGCACCGTCGAGGAGGCCGGTCGGCGGTCCCCGCTGGGCCTCAGGGCGGGGGAGCGGGTCGCTACCCTGGTGTCGTTGACGTTGACGCCCCTGGTGATCACCGATGGGTTGGCCCGTTGGGACGGGCGCAGCGAGCAGGTGCCCTGTGACGGGTGGGCGATCCTGTTCGCGCGCTCCATCGCCGCGGTGCTGCCCGACGACGAGGACCCCCAGTTGTCCCTCGCCGTGCTGGACGTGTGCGGTGCGCCCGCGCTGACCGCCCGCGTGGTGTCGCGCTACGTCGAGGAGCGTCGGCGAAGCGGTGATCCGACACCGGTGCGGGTCGCGGTGATCGGCGGGGCCGGCAAGAGCGGGTCGCTGTCGCTCGCTGCGGCGCGACGGGCGGGCGCCGCGCGTACCGTCGGGGTGGTGCCGGTGGCGGCGGAGCGCGACGCGCTGACGGCCTCCGGCCTGGCGTCGGTGGTGGCGCTGGCCGACGCGCGCGACCCGGTGGGGTTGTCCACGGCGGTGACCACCGCGTTGGGGGTGCCGGCGGACGTGACGGTGGTCTGCGTGGACGTGCCGGGGTGTGAGCACGGGGCGGTGCTGGCCACCGCTGACGGCGGCACGGTGATTTTCTTCTCCATGGCGACGAGCTTCTCCGCCGCGGCGTTGGGCGCGGAGGGGTTGGCGGCGGACGTGACGATGCTGGTGGGCAACGGGTACGTGCCGGGGCACGCGGAGTTGGCGTTGGGGCTGTTGCGGGCCGAGCCTGGGGTGCGTCAGCTGTTCGCGGCGCGGATCGCGGCAGACTGAGGTCATGACGAACCCCTCGACGTTGTACCGCGGCGGCGTGCTGCACTGCCCCGCCGACCCGAGCGCCACCGCGCTGCTGGTGTCCGGTGGGCGGATTGCCTGGTTGGGGACCGACGGCGACGCGCCGCCGGCCGATCGGGTGGTGGACCTGGGCGGGGCGTTGGTGACGCCGGCGTTCGTCGACGCGCACGTGCATGCCACCGACACCGGGTTGGCGTTGTCCGGCTTGTCGTTGTCCGGGGTGCGCTCGGCGGGGCAGTTGCTCGACGCGGTGGCGGGGTTCGCGGCGGGCCTGCCGGCGGACGCGGTGGTGCTCGGCCACGGCTGGGACGAGTCGGGTTGGTCGGATCCGACGTTGCCGGACGCTGCGGCGTTGGACCGGGCCGCCGGTGGTCGGCGGGTGTATCTGTCGCAGGCGTCGATCCACTCGGCGTTGGTGTCGTCGGCGTTGCTGGCGGCGTGTCCGCAGGCGGCGCAGGCGCCCGGGTACGACGCGTCGGGCTGGTTGCGGCGCGACGCGCACCACGTGGTGCGGGCGGCCGCGCAGGCGTCGGTGAGTCGGGCGCAGCGGGTCGGGGCGCAGCGGGTGGCCCTGGCCCATGCGGCGTCGTTGGGGATCGCGGCGGTGCACGAGTGCGGTGGCCCGGAGATCTCCGACGAGGAGGACTTCACCGGTCTGCTGGGCATCTCCGGCGCGGGCCTGCCGGAGGTGTACGGGTACTGGGGCGAGTTGGGTGGTGCGGCGCGGGCCCGGGAGTTGGGCGCGGTCGGCGCCGGCGGGGACCTGTTCGCCGACGGGGCGTTGGGGTCGCGTACGGCGCACGTGTCGCAGCCGTACGGCGACGGTGAGGGTTGCGGGCACGGGTACCTGTCGGTCGAGCAGGTGCGTGATCACCTGCTGGACTGCGCCGCGCACGGCATGCAGGGCGGTTTCCACGCCATCGGTGACGCGGCGATCGGCACCGTCCTGGACGGGTTCGCGGCGGCGGCGCGGACGGTGGGGGTGGAGCGGTTGCGCGCGGCCCGGCACCGCATCGAACACGCGGAGATCATGAGCAAGGTGTTGATCGCGCGGTTCGTGGAGTACGGGGTGGTGGCGAGCATGCAGCCGGCGTTCGACCGGTTGTGGGGCGGCGCGGGCCGGATGTACGAGGCGCGGTTGGGGTTGGACCGGTCGTTGGAGTCGAACCCGATGGGTGCGATGCACTCGGTGGGGGTGGCGTTGGCGTTCGGGTCGGATTCGCCGGTGACGCCGCTGGACCCGTGGGGGTCGGTGCGGGCGGCGGTCGCGCACCACAACCCGGCGCAGCGGATGGGTGTGCGGTCGGCGTTCGCGGCGCACACCCGGGGCGGGTGGCGGGCGGTGCACCTGGACGTCGAGGGAGTCCTCGCGTTGGGTGCGCCGGCGACGTTCGCGGTGTGGTCGACGCCGGCGGGGGTGGAGCGGGGTCTGCCGGTGTTGCAGGCCGAGGACCCGGAGGCGCGGGGTCCGCACGACCCGACGCCGTTGCCGGTGTGTCGGCGTCTGGTGCTGCGCGGTGAGGTCATCTACGAGGAAGGGTCATCATGACCGGGAAGCTTGATCTTGATCCGGTGCTGGTGGCGCGGGCGCGGGAGTTGGCGCGTCGGGCCGGGCAGCCGGTGGTGGACCTGGCCCGCAGCCACACCACCGTGTCGGTGGAGCGGGCGGTCCTGCGGTTGGCCGGGGTGACCGGCGCCGACCCGGATGGCATTCCGTGGGTGAACCGGCTCGTCGAGGCGGTCGCCGCGGATGTGGGGTTGGGTCACGGGGTGGCGGTGCCGGTGTTCGACGCCCTGGTGCGCGAGGGCAGCACCGACGTGACGTTGCTGGCGCAGAAGGCCGCCGCCGGGTCGGTGCGGTTCACCCAGCCGACCGGGCGGGCGGCCACGGCGGCCCGGTCGGCGGCGCGTAAGGCCGTCGGCGCGGGTATCCGGCGCATCGACCGGCGGCGCGCCGAGCGGGACCGGCTGGTGAAGCGCCACGGCGACCCGGCGCAGCGGCCGTGGATCTACCTGATCGTCGCCACCGGCGACATCTACGAGGACATTCCGCAGGCGCAGGCGGCGGCGCGCGCCGGCGCGGACGTGATCGCGGTGATCCGTTCCACCGGGCAGTCGCTGCTGGACTACGTGCCCGAGGGCGCGACCCGGGAAGGGTTCGCCGGCACGTACGCCACGCAGGAGAACTTCCGGCTGATGCGTGCGGCGTTGGACGAGTCGTCGAAGGAGGTGGGCCGCTACGTGCGGTTGACCAACTACGCGTCCGGGCTGTGCATGCCGGAGATGGCGACCCTGGCCGGGCTGGAACGCCTCGACATGATGTTGAACGACTCGATGTACGGGATCCTGTTCCGCGACATCAACCCGGTGCGGACGTTCGTCGACCAGCGGTTCTCCCGGCAGGTGCACGCCCGCGCCGGGATCATCATCAACACCGGTGAGGACAACTACCTGACCACCGCCGACGCCGTCGACGAGGCGCACACGGTGACGGTGTCGCAGCTGCTCAACGAGTTCTTCGCGCACGAGGCGGGGTTGGCGGACTGGCAGTTGGGGTTGGGGCACGCGTTCGAGATCAACCCGGAGGTGCCGGAGTCGTTCCGGTTGGAGTTGGCGCACGCGTTGCTGGCCCGGGAGTTGTTCCCCGACGCGCCGTTGAAGTGGATGCCGCCGACGAAGCACATGACCGGTGACGTGTTCCGGGGCAACCTGCTCGACGGGTTCTTCAACCTGGCCGGTGCGCTGACCGGTCAGGGCATCCTGCTGGTGGGGATGATGACCGAGGCGGTGGTGACGCCGTGGTTGTCCGACCGGGACATCGCCCTACAGAACGTGCGGTACGTCCTCGGCGCGGCCGGTGGGTTGCACGAGGACTTCGTGCCGGCGCCGGGCGGGTTCATCCGCCGCCGCGCCAACCAGGTCCTCGGTGAGGCGCTGGACCTGCTGGATCGCATCGGTGAGCAGACGCTGCTCACGGCGATCGCCGAGGGCACCTTCGGGATCATGAAGCGGCCCGCGGACCGCGGCAAGGGCCTCGACGGGGTCGCCGCGCACGAGGCCGACTACTGCAACCCGGCCACCGACATCCTGGAAGGGGACGCGGCATGAGCGCCGCCGACGCCGCGAAGAAGATCGTGCGGCCGTACGGGGACACCACCGGTGACGGCATGGTGCAGGTGTCGTTCACCCTGCCGGTGACCCACGACAAGCGCGCCGAGGGCGCGGCGGTGCAGTTGGCCAACAAGATGGGCATGGACCCCGCGATGGTGGTGCACGCCAAGCCGATGGGTGACGGGTTCACGTTCTTCGTCGTGTACGGGCGGGTCAACCACCTGGTCGACCTCAACGCCGTGCAGGTGGTGGAACGGGACTTCGCGCTGCTGTCGGCGAAGGACGTCAACACGGTGATCAAGCAGCGGTTGCGGCGCAAGCTGTCAGTGGTCGGGGCGTGCATCGGCACCGACGCGCACACGGTGGGCATCGACGCGATCCTCAACGTCAAGGGCATCGCGGGCGAGAAGGGCCTGGAGTACTACCGGGAGTTGAAGGTCACCAACATGGGCGCGCAGGTCAGCGTGCCGGAGCTGGTGGAGACCGCCCGGGCGGAGAAGGCCGACGCGGTGCTCGTGTCGCAGGTGGTCACCCAACGCGACGCGCACCTGCACAACACCCGGGAGATGTCGGCGGCGTTCCGGGAGGCGATGCCGGCGGGGCGGCGTCCGCTGCTGATCGTCGGTGGTCCCCGCTTCGACGAGACGATGACCGACGAGTTGGGCGTGGACCGGATCTTCGGTCGGGGCACCACGCCCGGCGAGGTGGCCAGCTACCTCGTGCACGCCCTGATCACGCAACGGAAGGCGATGGCATGACCGACGCACGGCTCGGGTTGACGGTGACGCACCGGCGGTATGTGCCGTACTCGCACGCCCACTACGCCGGGAACCTCGTCGACGGGGCGTACGCGCTGGGGTTGTTCGGCGATGTCGCCACGGAGGTGTGCATCCGTACCGACGGCGACGAGGGCCTGTTCGCCGGGTACGCCGATGTGCGGTTCCACGTGCCGGTGCACGCCGGGGACGTGGTCGAGGTCACCGCGCGGGTGTCGCGGGTGGGTAGCCGCAGCCGCACCCTGGAGCTGAGCTGCGCGGTGGTGTGCCGGGGTCGCCCGGACCGTTCCGCGTCCGCCGCGGAGGTCCTCGATCCGCCGATCGTGGCGGTCACCGCGACCGGCACCGTGGTCGTTCCCGCCGCCAGCGTGAGTCGCGAGGAGTGAGCCGGGGTTGCGAGCCCCGCAGTCGCGAACAGGGAAACTCGTGACTCTGGCGGTCTGCGCCGACGTGGGTTCCACGTACACGAAGGTGGCGGTGGTGGACCTGGCCGGCGGTGTCCTGGTCGGCGCGGCGTCGGCGCCCACCACGGTGGGCACCGACGTGCTGCACGGCCTGGACGCCGCGGTCGCGGCGGCCACCGCCGGGCTCGGTGTGCGCGACGTTCCCTGGTACGTGTGCTCGTCGGCCGGTGGTGGGTTGCGGCTGGCCGTGATCGGCTACGAGCCGCTGGTCACCGCGCAGGCCGGCCGGCGGGTGGGGCTGTCCGCCGGCGCGCACGTGGTGCACGTCGCGGCCGGGCGGCTCGGCGCGGCCGACCTGACGGCGTTGCGGGCGGCCCGCCCGGACGTGGTGCTGCTCGTGGGCGGCACCGACGGCGGCGACGCCGACACGATCACCCACAACGCCACCCGCCTGGCCCGGGCCCGGTGGCGGCGGCCCGTGGTGTACGCGGGCAACGCCGACGTGCGCGAGCAGCTGACCGGGCTGCTGCGTGACGCCGGGGTGCCGGTCACCGACGCCGACAACGTCCTGCCGCGCATCGGGGTGCTCGCCCCGGCGTCGGCGCGGGCGGCGATCCGCGCGGTGTTCCTGCGCCACGTCATCGGTGGTAAACGACTGTCGCGGGGTGCCCGGTTCGCGCGGTTGGTGCGGGCGGCCACCCCCGACGCGGTGCTCACCGGTGTGGAGGTGCTCGCCGACACCCTCGGCGGTGATCTGGCGGTGGTCGACGTGGGTGGGGCCACCACCGACGTGTACTCGGTGCTCACGCCCGACGAGCGGGCCACCGGGCCGGGCCGGGAGGTCGCCGGCAGTCTGTGGCGGGCCCGCACCGTGGAGGGCGATCTGGGCATGCGGTGGAGCGCCCCCGGGGTGGTGCGGGCCGCCGTCGAGGAACGGCTGCTCACCGCCGGCGAAGCCGACGACCTGGGTGCCGCCGCGGCGCGCCGGGCGGCCGACCCGGCCTTCCTGCCCGTCGACGACGACGTGCGGG
>NZ_JBEZEH010000272.1:0-8062 GCF_040648775.1 Micromonospora sp. NPDC049089 | reverse complement strand
ACCACCGGTGACGTTCTCAACGCCGCCCAGCAGGCCGCGTTCGAGCGCTACATCACCGGCGGCGGTGGGTACGTCGGCGGACCGTCCGGGAGGAGCGCGGCACGCCGGCGCGCGGCCAGGGCGCCGAGCAGCGGCGTACGCCGCGCAGCACCCGGTCCGGCGACCCGTTCCGGCCGGCTTTGCAGGTGCTCGACGGCGGTCGGGCCGCCGCCCGGGCCGGCCGGCGCGACGCTCCGGCCGCCGGACGCGGTGGGGTGGTGCGCACCGTCGTACCGCGTACCCCCCGTGGCCCGGGTGGCGACGAGCCGCCGCCGCGTCGCCGGACCACGCCACGCGCGCCGCGGCGCACCGACCGACCGGCGGCCCGGCGGCCCGCGCGAAAGCCACGACGTCCGCCGAAGCTGGCCGACTCGCGGCTGCGGCTGCGGCTGGGCACAGTGCTCGCCCTGACGCTCTTCGCCACCATCGGGATCCGGCTGATCTTCCTCCAGACGGTCGACGCTCCGGCGTACGCCGGGGGCGGCATCAGCGACCGCCTCCGCACCGTCGAGCTGCCGGCGCCGCGGGGCGCGATCTACGACAGCACCGGCGCGCCGCTGGCCCGCAGTGTCGAGGCACGGTACGTGTACGCCGACCCGACCGAGGTGGAGGATTCGGCCGCCGTCGCCAAGGCGCTCTCCCCGCTGCTCGGCATCGCGGTGTCGAAGCTCGTCGAGCAGATGAAGCCCCGCAAGCTGGACGACGGCAAGCCGTCCCGATTCGTGTACCTGGCGCGGGGAGTGGAGATCTCCACCGCCAAGCGGGTGCAGGCGCTGGAACTGTCCGGCATCGGGGTGCACCGCGACGAGCGCCGTGAGGTGCCCGGTGGTGACCTGGCGGCCAACCTGATCGGCTTCACCAGTCAGGACATGGTCGGGTTGGAAGGGCTGGAGGCCCGCTACGACGACGTGCTCGCCGGTCAGGACGGCAAACGGGTGTACGAGGCCGGCCTCGGCGACCTCGCCGCGCCGATCCCCGGTGGCTACAGCCGGACCACTCAGGCCAAGCCGGGCAGCTCGCTCGCTCTCACCCTCAACCGCGACCTTCAGTTCCGAACCCAGCAGATCCTCAGCGCGGGCATGGCCAAGGCGCCGGGCGGCACCGGCGCGGCAGTGATCATGGAGATTCCCTCCGGCGCGGTCCTGGCGCAGGCCAGCAACCCGACGTACAACGCGGCGAAGCCGACGCCCAGCGACCCGGTGGCCCGGGAGGACGCCGCGACCAGCTTCGTGGTCGACCCCGGCTCGGTGCACAAGGCCATCACCTACGGCGCGGCGTTGCAGGAGGGCGTGATCACGCCGGACACCACGCTGCCGATCGCCAACAGCATCGAGATGGGCGACACCTGGTTCTCCGACACACACCCGGCCGACGGCAGGCGGATGAGCGTGCCGGGGATGCTCGCCTACTCGTCGAACGTCGGCACCATCACCATCGCCGAGAAGCTCGGCCGGGACCGGTTGATCGACTACCAGAAGCGGTTCGGGCTGGGTAAGCCGACCGGCGAGGGGATGCCCGGGGAGGCCAGCGGGCGACTGCTTCCGGCCGACGAGTGGAGCGGGTCGTCGCGCGGGTCGGTGCCGATCGGGCACAGCGTCGACGCCACGCCGTTGCAGATGGCCGCCGCGTACGCCGCCATCGCCAACAACGGCACGTATGTGCAGCCGCACCTGGTCAAGGAGGTGATCGGCCCGGACGGCAAGCGCACCCCCGCGCCGGCCCCGGTGACCCGGTCGGTGCTCAGCCCGCAGAACGCGGCGGCCCTGCGCACCATGCTGGAGGCGGTCACCACCGTCGACGGCGCCACCGGTGTCACCGCAGCGGTCCCCGGTTACCGGGTCGCCGGCAAGACCGGGACCGGGTGGCGGCTGGTGAACGGCAAGAAGCAGCCCGGTGAGGTGTCCTCGTTCATCGGCATGGCCCCCGCCGAGAACCCCCGCTACGTGATCGCCGTCTTCGTCTACGCGCCCAACGGCGGGGGCGCGGCGATCGCCAATCCAGCGTTCCGCGACATGATGCAGTTCACTCTGCGTCACTACCGCGTGCCACCCTCGACCGGCGGATCCGCGCCCAAGTTCGTGGTCTATCCGCGCTGAGCAGCGATGGCGGGACATCATCGGTGAGTGCCGACGAACCACCGGGGCGGCTGTGCGGCCGGAACCGGACGACCGGGTAGGGTCTGACGCCGTGCCCGGCAATCCACGTCCACGTACCGTGACCGGAGTCCGGCTCGGTGATCTCGCCGTCCGGCTCGCCGTCGACCTTCCGGCGGACGCCGCCGCGGTGGTCGTCTCCGGGGTCACCCACGCCAGCCAGGAGGTTCGCCCCGGCGACCTGTACGCGGCGCTGCCCGGTGCCCGTCGGCACGGGGCGGAGTTCGCCGCCGGTGCCGTCGAGGCGGGTGCCGTGGCGCTGCTGACCGACCCGGCGGGTGCGGAGTTGGCGGCGGGAACCGGCCTGCCCGCCCTGGTGGTGCCCGACCCGCGTGCCGTGCTCGGCGAGCTGGCCTCGGCCGTGTACGGCGACCCGACCGCCGACCTCACGGTGATCGGGGTGACCGGCACCGCGGGCAAGACGTCCACCGCGTTCCTGATCGAGTCGGGGCTGCGGGCCGCCGGGCACACCACCGGGCTGGTCGGGACTGTGGAGACCCGCCTCGGCGATCTGGTGATCGACAGTGTGCGCACCACCCCCGAGGCGACCGACCTGCACGCCATGCTGGCCACCGCCCGCGAGCGTGGGGTCACCGCCGTGGTCATGGAGGTCTCCAGCCACGCGCTGGCCATGGGCCGGGTGGGCGGGGTCCGGTTCGCCGTCGGTGGTTACACCAACTTCGGCTCCGACCACCTGGACTTCCACGCCGACAGCGACGACTACTTCGCCGCGAAGGCCCAGCTCTTCGACGGGCGCTGCGCGGTCGAGGTGCTCAACCACGACGACCCGGCGTTGAAGCCGCTGCTCAAGCCGACCACCGTCACCTACTCGGCGGCCGGTGAGCAGGGCGCTACCTGGTGGGCGGACGGTGTGGGTGGCGAGGGGTACGCGCAGCGGTTCACCGCACACGGCCCGGACGGCGTGGCAGTGTCCGCCGGTGTCGCGCTGCCCGGCCGGCACAACGTGGCCAACGCGCTGCTGGCCATCGCCGCACTCGTCGGCGCCGGGGTGGACCCGGTGACCGCTGCGACCGGTGTGGCTGCCTGCGGGGGCGTCCCGGGCCGGCTGGAGCTGGTCGACGTCGCCGCGCCGGTGCGCGGGGTGGTCGACTACGCCCACAAGTCGGACGCGATAGTGGCCGCGCTTGCCGCGCTGCGCGAGTTGAGCGCCGGCCGACTGATCTGTGTGATCGGCGCCGGTGGGGACCGGGACCGGGGCAAGCGGCCGGTGATGGGTGCCGCCGCGGCGGAGGGAGCCGACGTGGTGCTGGTGACCGACGACAACCCGCGCACCGAGGATCCGGGGGAGATTCGCGCCGAGGTGCTGGCCGGGGCGTACCGGGCCGGCACGGCCGCCCGGATCATCGAGGTGGCGGGCCGCCGCGCCGCTATCGACGAGGCGGTGCGGCTGGCGGAGCCGGGCGACGTGATCGCGCTGCTCGGCAAGGGCCACGAGCGCGGCCAGGAGGTGGCGGGTCAGGTGCTTCCGTTCGACGACAGCATCGAGTTGGCCGAGGCGCTGCGGGCCCGCTTCGGGGACCTGGCGGGTCAGCGGTGATCACGCTGAGCCTGGCCGAGGTGGCCGCGGCGGTCGATGGGCGGCTGGTGGCCGCCGACCCGGCCACCACAGTGACCGGTTCGGTGGAGTTCGACTCGCGCAAGGTGGGGCCCGGCTCGCTCTTCGTGGCCTTCCCAGGGGAGAAGGTCGACGGGCACGACTACGCGGCGACCGCGATCCAGGCCGGCGCGGTGGCGGTCCTCGGCAGCCGAGAGGTGCCCGGGGTGCCGATGGTGCTTGTCGACGACGCCCTGACCGCGATGGGCCGACTGGCCCGCGCGGCGGTGGACCGGCTGACCGGGCTGACCGTGATCGGCGTGACCGGCTCGTCCGGCAAGACCACCACGAAGGACCTGATCGGGCAGCTCACCTCCCGGCTCGGGGCCACTGTCGCGCCACCCGGCTCGTTCAACAACGAGCTGGGGCACCCGTACACCGCCCTGCGGGCCGACCCGGACACCCGTTACCTGGTGATGGAGAAGGGCGCGCGCGGGATCGGGCACGTCCGTTACCTGTGCGAGCTGGTGCCGCCCCGGATCTCCGTGGTGCTCAACGTCGGCACGTCGCACATCGGCGAGTTCGGCTCGCAGGACGCCATCGCCGTGGCCAAGGGCGAGCTGGTCGAGGCGCTGCCGCCGGACGGGCTGGCCGTGCTGAACGCCGACGACCCTCTGGTGGACGCGATGGCGGGCCGCACGCAGGCCCGGGTGGTCCGCTACGGCGAGGCGTCCGACGCCGACGTGCGCGCCGAGGACGTCACGCTCGACGTGCGGGGACACGCGTCGTACACCCTGGTCACCCCGGAGGGACGCGCGCCGGTGCGGCTCCGACTGGCCGGCCGCCACCAGGTCTGGAACACCCTCGCGGCGGCGGCGGTCGCCCGGGAACTGGGCATGCCGCTGGCCGAGCTGGCCACGGCCCTCGGCGAGCTGGGGCTGGTCTCGACCCGACGGATGGACGTCTTCGACCGCCCCGACGGGGTGACCGTGATCGACGACTCGTACAACGCGAACCCGGCCTCGATGGCGGTAGCGGTGCGGGCGCTGGCGAGCATGGGCCAGGGGCGGCGTACCGTCGCGGTGCTTGGTTACATGGCCGAGCTGGGCCCGTTCGAGTACGACGGCCACGCCGAGGTCGGCCAACTCGCGGCCGAGCTGGGTGTCGACCGGCTGCTCGTGGTGGGTGAGCCGGCCGCGCCGATCCACGAAGGCGCGACAGCGGTAGCAAACTGGGGAGGAGAGTCGGTGCTGCTCACCGATCAGGCGGCGGCCGTCGAGGTGCTGCGCAGCGAGCTACGACCGGGCGACGTCGTCCTGGTCAAGGGCTCCCGGTACCGGACCTGGGAGGTGGCCGACGCACTGCGCGCCGACGCCGGTGGGGAGCCGACCCGATGAGGGCGGTCATCGTCGCCATCGGGGTGGCCTTCCTCGTCTCGCTCTTCTGCACCCCGATCGCGATCAAGGTGTTCACCCGGCTCAAGGCCGGTCAGCCGATCCGGTCGGACGGCCCCGCCATGCACCAGGGCAAGAAGGGCACGCCCACGATGGGTGGCGTGGTCTTCATCCTGGCCACTGTGATCGCGTACGTGGCCGGGCACCTCGCCCTGACCACGCTGCCGGATCAGCAGATCGCCCAGGTGGAGCCGACCATCACCGCGCTGGTGCTGCTGGGGCTGATGGTCTTCTCCGGCGCCGTGGGTTTCCTCGACGACTTCCTCAAGGTACGCAAGCGCAACAGCGCCGGGCTGAACAAGCGCGGCAAGTTGCTCGGGCAGATCCTGGTCGGTGCGGTCTTCGGGGTGATCGCGCTGTGGTTCCCGAGCACTATGACAAACGGTTCGGGCCTGGCGACAAACACCGAGACGGTGGGCAGCACCACGCTGAGCTTCATCCGGGACATCGACTTCCTGGAGGTCAGCAAGGTCGGCGCGGTGATCATCTTCATCTTCGTGGTGATGGCCGCGACGAACGGCGTCAACCTCACCGACGGCCTGGACGGCCTGGCCACCGGCGCGTCGGTGATGGTGCTCGCCGCGTACGCGCTGATCGCGTTCTGGCAGTACCGGCACTGGTGCGCCGACCCGAACTACACCCAGCCGTACTGCTACGAGGTCCGCGACCCGTTGGAGATCGCGTTGATCGCCGGGGCGGCGGCGGGAGCCTGTGTGGGCTTCCTCTGGTGGAACACCTCCCCGGCGCGGATCTTCATGGGCGACACCGGGGCGCTGGGGCTGGGCGGTCTGATCGCCGGCATGGCGATGTCCACCCGCACCATCCTGCTGCTGCCGATCATCGGCGGGCTCTTTGTGATCATCACGATGTCCGTGGTGATCCAGATCATCTCCTTCAAGACCACCGGTAAACGGGTGTTCCGAATGTCCCCGCTCCAGCACCACTTCGAGTTGGCCGGCTGGAGCGAGGTCAACATCGTGGTGCGCTTCTGGATCATCGCCGGCATCGGCGTGGCCATCGCCCTGGGCCTGTTCTACAGCGAGTTCCTCGCCAACATGACCTGAGCCGCAGGGACCAACACCCCGCGCCCATCCCCTCATCCCGTCGATCTTGCACTTTCGGCTGGCGGAACGTCCTCTCCTGGGTGTTTTGCCGGTGCACAAAGTGCAAGATCGACGCGGGAGGGCGGCGTGGGGGCGGCGTGGGGGCGGGTTCGACACGCCCGGTGAGGCGTTGTGGGGCGGTGGGGCGTGTTCAGCGGTGATGATGTCGGGGTGGGGGAGGAAATCGGCACCGAGGATGAGACTGTCGGACGACCGCGACGGTCGCCGAGCGCGGCGCGTACACCGGTGGCTGCCGGGGCGCGCGGTTCGGAGCGCGGCGCGGCGGCCCGCGAACCCGGACCCGGGGCACGGGAGCCCGGGGCGGCGGGACGGGGGCCGGAGGCCGTAGCGGCGACACCGCCGCGCGGGTTCGACGCGGCCGGCGGGCTCGCCGCGCTGCGCGGCCTGCTGGACCGGCCGCTGACCTCCTACTACCTGCTGCTGTCCTGCGCCGGCCTGCTGCTGCTGATCGGGCTGACCATGGTCTTCTCGGCGACCAGCGTGAAGGACTACGCCGAGGACGGCAACGCCTCGGCCTCGGTGACCAAGCAGGCCATCTTCGCGGTGATTGGCATCGGCGCGTTCTGGGTCTGCCAGCGCCTGCCGGCCAGCACCTACCGCTCGCTGGGGCGGCCGCTGCTGTTCGCCTCGGTCGCCCTCCTGGTGGTGCTCAACCTGCTTGTCGCGATCGCCCGCCTGACCAAGCAGGAGTCGGCCAGCTTCGGGCCGGTCGAGGCCCGGCTGAACTGGCTGTTCGTCGGCGGAATCCAGCTACAGCCCTCTGAGTTGGCCAAGTTCGCGATGGTGCTCTGGGGTGCGCACCTCGTCGCCCGAAAGGGCGCCGCGCTCGGGTGGTGGCGCGAACTGGCCACCCCGCTCTTTCCGGTCGTCGGCCTGCTCTTCGTCCTGGTCGGCTACAACGACACGGGCACGATGCTCTGCCTGCTGGCCCTGGTCGTGGGCCTGCTCTGGGCCGCCGGGGTGCGGATGCGGGTCTTCGGGGCCCTGGCCGCGGCCGGGCTGGTCGGGATCGGCCTGCTCGTGGCGGTGGCCTCACTGGGCGCCGGCTCCGGCGAGCGCGGCGCGGACAACTACCGCCTCGCCCGGCTGGACATGTTCTTCAATCCACCGGACCCGGAGACCTGCAAACTCAACGACTGCCTCCAGTTCTACCAGGGGCGGCTGGCCATCGAGCACGGTGGCTGGTTCGGTGTCGGGCTGGGCAAGGGCAGCCTGAAGTGGGACTGGCTCCCCGAGGCGCACAACGACTTCATCTTCGCGATCATCGCCGAGGAGCTGGGCGTGATCGGGTGCGTCGTGGTGCTCAGCCTCTTCGCGGTCCTCGCGTACACCGGTTTCCGGATCGCCCGGCGGGTCGACGACCCGTTCCGCCGGCTCGCCGCAACCGCCGTGACCACCTGGCTGGTCAGCCAGGCCGTGATCAACATCGGTGGGGTGGTGGGGCTGCTGCCGATCACCGGTCTGCCGTTGCCGTTCATCTCCGACGGCGGAAGTGCCCTGGTGGTGACGTTGGCGGGCATCGGCATGCTGGCGTCCTTCGCCCGCGCCGAACCCGATGCGGCCAGAGCACTGCATGCCCGTCCGCCGGCCCGGTGGGTCCGACTACTCTGGGCCCCGTTGCCGCCGCGTCCCGGCCGGCGTCGCCGTGGTCGGCCTCGGCGAAGGCAAGGACGACCAGCTTCACGGGGATGCCGAGCTTGCGTTGCACGGCGATCACGATGCCGCCCTTGGGGGTGC
>NZ_JBEZEH010000271.1:0-8095 GCF_040648775.1 Micromonospora sp. NPDC049089 | reverse complement strand
CAACTGGCGGGCGCCATGGTCTGCCTGGGCCGTGAGCGCCCGGTAACATCGGAATCGATTTATGTAGTCGGGCACATCTGCCCGGACCGGGGTGAGGCTGTTAGAGTCCCATCCCAGCCATGGATTGCGGGCACTCGCCCGTGATCCACCCCGACCCGCCAGGGATCACCGGCGGCCCGCCTCGCGCAGGAGGAAGAAGTTGCTGTCCGCCTTTCTCAGTGCGTTCCGTACGCCTGACCTGCGCAAGAAGCTGCTGTTCACAGTAGGCATCATCGCGGTCTACCGGCTGGGTGCAACGCTCCCCAGCCCGGGCGTCTCGTACGGCAACGTGCAGAAGTGCCTCGACACCATCCAGGGTGACACCACCGGGGTGGTGAACCTTCTCAACCTCTTCTCCGGCGGAGCGCTGCTGCAGCTCTCGGTCTTCGCGCTGGGCATCATGCCCTACATCACCGCGTCGATCATCTTGCAGCTGCTGACCGTCGTGATCCCCCGCCTGGAGCAGCTCCGCAAGGAGGGCCAGGCCGGTCAGGCGAAGATCACCCAGTACACCCGCTACCTGACCCTCGGCCTCGGTGTGCTTCAGGCCTCGGCGTTCGTGGCGCTGGCCCGCTCGGGCCAGCTGTTCCAGAACCGCTGCGACCAGTTCCCGATCATCCCCACCGGCACCGGCATCCCGGACTGGCTGACCCTGACCATCCTGGTGATGACGATGACCGCCGGCACCGGCATGGTCATGTGGCTCGGTGAGCTGATCACCGACCGCGGCGTCGGCAACGGCATGTCCGTCCTGATCTTCACCTCGATCGCGGCGCGGCTGCCCAGCGAGGGCTGGCAGATCAAGACCAGCAAGGGCTGGGACATGTTCGCCCTGGTCATCGCGCTGGTCCTGGTGGTCATCACCGCTGTCACCTTCATCGAGCAGTCGCAGCGCCGGATCCCGGTGCAGTACGCCAAGCGGATGATCGGCCGGCGGATGTACGGCGGCACCTCGACCTACATCCCGCTCAAGGTCAACCAGGCGGGTGTGATCCCGGTCATCTTCGGGTCGTCGCTGCTCTACCTGCCGCAGTTGGCGCTGCAGTTCTTCGACCAGACCGACCCGGGCAAGACCCAGTCGTGGATCCAGAACAACCTGGTCAACCCGAGCAGCCCGATCTACATCGCGGTCTACTTCCTGCTGATCATCTTCTTCACGTACTTCTACGTCTCGATCACGTTCAACCCGACCGAGGTCGCGGACAACATGAAGAAGTACGGCGGGTTCGTGCCGGGTATCCGCCCGGGCAAGCCGACCGCCGACTACCTGGACTTCATCCTCAGCCGGATCACCCTGCCGGGCGCGCTCTACCTCGGCATCATCTCGATCCTGCCGAACTTCTTCTTCATCTGGCTGGACAACCAGCAGTACCAGAACTTCCCGTTCGGCGGCACCGCTGTGCTCATCATGGTCGGCGTCGGTCTGGAGACCGTGAAGCAGATCGAGAGCCAACTCATGCAGCGGAACTACGAAGGGTTCCTGCGGTAGATGAGACTCGTTCTGGTTGGCCCGCCGGGCGCGGGCAAGGGCACGCAGGCCGAGTTCATCGCCGCGCACCTCTCGGTGCCGAAGATTTCGACCGGAGACATCTTCCGGTCGAACGTCACCCAGGGCACGCCGCTCGGTGTCGAGGCGAAGCGGTACATGGATGCGGGCGAGCTGGTTCCGGACGAGGTCACCATCAACATGGTCCGGGACCGGCTGGCCGAGCCCGACGCCAGCGAGGGTTTCCTGCTCGACGGCTTCCCGCGGACGACTCCGCAGGCTGCCGCTCTGGACAAGCTCCTGGCCGATCTGGGCACCGCCCTGGATCTGGTCCTGGAGCTGGTCGTCGACGACGACGAGGTGATTCGGCGGCTCTCCGGCAGGCGCACCTGCCGGGGCTGCGGCAAGATCTGGCACGTCGAGTTCGACGCCACCACCCGGCCTGGCATCTGTGACCGCTGCGGCGCCGAGCTGTTCCAGCGCGACGACGACAAGCCGGAGACGATCGCCACGCGGCTCCGCGAATACAGCGAGAAGACCGCACCCCTGGTCGACTACTACGGCGCTCAGGGCAAGCTGGTCGGGATCGACGCCACCGGGCCGGTGGAGGACGTCACCACCCGGGCCATCGACGCGCTGCGGTCGTACGGCGGCTGAGGTCCGGCCGGGCCACGGCGGATAGAGTGCGAACAGCGGGGTACGCGTTATGTGCCCCGCTGTTCGGCAACGAAAGGTAACCGCTCCATGCGTCGTCCCCAGCTGGACATCCAGCTGAAGACCCCTGACCAGATCGAGAAGATGCGGGCCGCCGGGCTGGTGGTGGCCGAGGCGTTGCGTCGGATGCGGGAGGCTGTCGCCCCCGGTGTGAGCACCGCCGATCTGGACGCCATCGCGGAGGCGACCATCCGTGAGGCGGGCGGTGTTCCGTCGTTCAAGGGCTACCACGGCTTTCCGGCGTCGATCTGCTCCTCGGTCAACGAGCAGATCGTGCACGCCATCCCGTCGCCCAAGCAGGTGCTCCAGGCCGGTGACCTGATCTCCATCGACTGCGGCGCGGTGCTGGACGGGTGGCACGGCGACTCCGCGATCACGGTCGGGGTCGGTGACGTCGACCCGGCGCTGTTGAAGATGGCCGAGGTCGCTGAGGACGCCATGTGGGCCGGTATCGCCGCCGCTGCGCGTGGTGCGGCCAGCGGCAAGGGACGCCTCACCGACATCTCGCACGCTGTGGAGACCGCTGTCCGCAAGGGCGGCCGGTACGGCATCGTCGACGGCTACGGCGGGCACGGCATCGGCACCGAGATGCACCAGGACCCGCACGTGCTCAATCACGGTCGGCCGGGCAAGGGTCCGCGACTGGTTACCGGGATGGCCCTGGCCATCGAGCCGATGATCACCATGGCGTCCCCGCGTACCGTCGAGTTGGCCGACGGGTGGACGGTCGTCACCCGGGACGGCTCTGTCGCCGCGCACGTCGAGCACTCGATGGCGCTGCTGCCGGACGGCGTCTGGGTGCTCACCGCGTTCGACGGTGGCCGGGCCCGCCTGGGCGACCTGGTGACCGCCCGCCAACCCGCGGCCACAAAGACTCTCTAGTCCGATCCCGGCCCCGCGTCGCGCCGTTGATCATGAAGTTTCAGCTCCGACACGCCGGTGGGGCGGGCAACAACTTCATGATCGACCGCTGTCGGGGGGCGGGCGGGAGTGGCGCGACGGTGGCATGCTTGCCGGCATGGACGGGCGCGACGGGATGCGAGCTGCGGACTCGGACCGTGCGGCGGTGGCTGACCGGTTGCGGGTCGCCCTCGACGAGGGCCGACTGGATCTGCACGAGTACGACGAGCGGTTGCAGCAGGCCTACGCGGCACGCACGTACGCCGACCTCGAGGGTCTGCTGACCGACCTGCCGCCGGTGACGCCGGCGCAGCGGTCGGGCCTGGCGCCGGTCGCCGGGTCGACGATGAGCCCGCTGGGTGACCAGCTCGATCCGGCCGTCAGCAGGGGCGTGACCGCCCGCTGGTTGGCCGAGGTGTGGTTCCCGTACCTGCGGGTGATCGCCGTCGTGGTGACCATCTGGGCGGTGACGTCGTTGCTCAGCAAGCACCTGCTCTACTTCTGGCCGGCCTGGGTCGCCGGGCCGTGGGGCGCGGTGCTGGTGGTCCGCACGGTCAGCGGGCTGGCTGCGAAGGAGCCCCAGCGCCAGGCCGTCAAGCGCCAACGCCGCCGGGAGCGCAGGCAGGCAAAGCGCGCCCTCAAACCCGACAACGACGAACCAACCCCCTGAACCCCACCAACTCCAACCCGCGGGCCGGACTCCCCGCGATTCGTTGATCATGAAGTTGTTGCCGCCGAGTACGGCGTGTCGTGACAACAACTTCATGATCAACAGGGCTGAGGGTCGACTCGCGCGGGTTGGTGGGTGGCCGGTTTGGCGGGGGACCGCAGGCCGGCGTACACTTTCAGATCGGCGCACAGCGTCCACTCCGGCATGCCCACCCTGCGCTTCGGTGGGAGCTGGAGCCGCGGCTGGCGCGGGCTTCTGATTCTGATCAGATTTCCGTGTAAGACGTTGTGGGCCGCCCGGTGCAATCGACGTCAGGACAGCGGAGGACATGCCGAAAAAAGACGGAGCCATTGAGATCGAGGGTCGGGTCATCGAGCCCCTGCCGAACGCCATGTTCCGGGTGGAGCTCGCGAACGGCCACAAGGTGTTGGCTCACATCAGCGGGAAGATGCGGCAGCACTACATCCGTATCCTTCCGGAGGACCGGGTCGTCGTCGAACTCTCGCCGTACGACCTGACCCGCGGGCGCATCGTCTACCGCTACAAGTAGTCCTGACGACGGCCGGGAAGTCCCGTGTCCGTCTTCGACGTCCGGTGCCGCGCAGAGCGCGTAACCGGGCCAGATGGGAAGTAAGGCAACCGTGAAGGTCAAGCCGAGCGTCAAGAGGATCTGCAACAAGTGCCGGGTTATCCGCCGGCACGGCCGGGTCATGGTCATCTGCAGCGACCCGCGCCACAAGCAGCGCCAGGGCTGACTCAGCCCGTCCGGCCGGAGCACGGCCGGGTGGCGTTGGTCCAGGCAGATCCCCAGCGACACACACATCACACATGCTCGTCCCAGCCGCGAGCGGTACGCCAGACGTACCTCTGCGTGGCTGACCCCCGGTCGGAGGCCGGGGCCCGCTCGGGCAGCGACCGATCCCGGTCGTCGGCGCTCATCGCGTCGGAAAGACGGGACGGCCGGTAGCGGGGTGGGACGGGTCCACACCTCCGCCACACATCACGAGGAGTACGCCCGCACATGGCACGTCTAGTCGGCGTGGATCTCCCCCGCGAAAAGCGGTTGGAGATCGCGCTCACCTACATCTTCGGGGTCGGTCGCACCCGCGCCCTGGAGACACTCGCCGCCACCGGCATCTCGCCGGACAAGCGCGCTCGGGACCTCACGGACGAGGAGCTCGTGCAGCTCCGCGACCACATCGAGGGCAACTACAAGGTTGAAGGCGACCTGCGCCGCGAGGTCGCCGCTGACATCCGCCGCAAGGTTGAGATCGGCTGCTACGCCGGCATCCGGCACCGCCGGGGTCTGCCCGTGCGTGGCCAGCGGACCAAGACCAACGCCCGGACCCGCAAGGGCCCGAAGCGGACCGTCGCCGGCAAGAAGAAGCCCGGCAAGAAGTAGTTCTTAACCGGATGACGGGATCGGCCGCCGCCGAGGCGGGTCAGGTCGCAACCCAGTCCGGAAAGTCAACTAGGAGCGCACAGACTTATGCCACCGAAGGCTCGTGCCGGAGCCGCTGTAAAGAAGGTCCGGCGCAAGGAACGCAAGAACGTCGCCCACGGGCAGGCGCACATCAAGAGCACGTTCAACAACACCATCGTGTCCATCACGGACCCGACCGGTGCGGTCATCTCCTGGGCCTCCGCTGGCCAGGTCGGCTTCAAGGGCTCCCGCAAGTCGACTCCGTTCGCTGCGCAGCTGGCCGCCGAGGCTGCCGCGCGTCGCGCCATGGAGCACGGCATGCGCAAGGTCGACGTGTTCGTCAAGGGCCCCGGCTCCGGCCGGGAAACCGCCATCCGTTCGCTGCAGGCAGTGGGCCTCGAGGTCGGGCAGATCGCCGACGTCACCCCGCAGCCGCACAACGGGTGCCGTCCGCCGAAGCGTCGCCGGGTCTGAGAGGTAGAGAGAGATGGCTCGTTACACCGGTGCAGACTGCCGCCGTTGCCGGCGGGAGAAGATGAAGCTGTTCCTCAAGGGCAGCAAGTGCGATGGTCCGAAGTGCCCGTTCGAGTCCCGGCCGTTCCCGCCCGGGCAGCACGGCCGCGGCCGCACGAAGGAGACGGAGTACCTGCTCCAGCTCCGCGAGAAGCAGAAGGCCCGTCGGGTTTACGGCGTGCTGGAGAAGCAGTTCCGCGGTTACTACGAGGAAGCCGTTGGCAAGCAGGCCAAGACCGGTGAGGTCCTCCTGCAGATCCTCGAGTCGCGGCTGGACAACGTCGTTTACCGGGCCGGTTTCGCCCACTCGCGGGACATGGCCCGCCAGCTGGTCAAGCACGGTCACTTCACGGTGAACGGCAAGAAGGTCGACATCCCGTCGTACCGCGTCAAGGAGCACGACATCATCGAGGTTCGGGGCAAGAGCAAGGAGCTCACCCCGTTCATCGTCGCGCAGGCTCAGGCCGGCTCGAAGACGGTTCCGGCGTGGCTTGAGGCCATCCCGAGCCAGATGAAGGTGCTCGTGCACTCCCTCCCGGCCCGGCAGGTCATCGACACGCAGGTCCAGGAGCAGTTGATCGTCGAGCTCTACTCCAAGTAGTCCGAGCTCGTTCGGTGGCCCGCCCTTCGGGGCGGGCCACCGGAACAGTTTGTGTCGTGGGCGTCAAATAGCGGGCGTCCCGGAAGAGAAGAGAAAAGATGCTCATCAGCCAGCGACCCTCCCTCTCCGAGGAGTCGATCAACGAGACCCGTTCCCGGTTCGCCATCGAGCCGTTGGAGCCGGGCTTCGGCTACACCCTGGGTAACTCGCTGCGGCGTACGCTGCTGTCGTCGATCCCGGGCGCGGCCGTCACCTCGATCAAGATCGACGGTGTGCTGCACGAGTTCACCACGATCCCCGGTGTCAAGGAGGACGTGGTCGAGCTCGTCATGAACATCAAGGAGCTGTGCGTCAGCTCCGAGCACGACGAGCCGGTCAGCATGTACCTGCGTAAGCAGGGCCCGGGCGATGTGACCGCGGGCGACATCCAGCCCCCGGCCGGCGTCTCGGTGCACAACCCGGATCTCAAGCTCGCCACCCTGAACGGCAAGGGCCGGCTCGACATGGAGCTGACCGTCGAGCGGGGCCGGGGCTACGTGACGGCGGCGCAGAACAAGCAGTCCGGCGCGGAGATCGGCCGGATCCCGGTCGACTCGATCTACTCGCCGGTGCTGAAGGTGACCTACCGCGTCGAGGCGACCCGTGTCGAGCAGCGCACCGACTTCGACCGGCTGATCATCGACGTCGAGACCAAGCCGTCGATGGGTCCGCGTACCGCGCTGGCCTCCGCCGGTTCGACGCTGGTGGAGCTGTTCGGGCTCGCCCGGGAGCTGGACGAGACCGCCGAGGGCATCGACATCGGGCCGTCCCCGCAGGACGCCCAGCTGGCGGCGGACCTCGCTCTGCCGATCGAGGAGCTGGACCTCACCGTCCGCTCCTACAACTGCCTCAAGCGCGAGGGCATCAACTCCGTTGGTGAGCTCATCGGGCGTACCGAGGCCGACCTCCTCGACATTCGCAACTTCGGTCAGAAGTCGATCGACGAGGTCAAGATGAAGCTCGCCGGGATGGGTCTCGGGCTGAAGGACTCGGCTCCGAACTTCGACCCGGCGCACGTCGTGGACACCTTCGGCGAGGCCGACTACGACACCGACGACTACCGCGAGACCGAGCAGCTCTAGTCCGCGCTGCCGCCACAACTGAGGAGCACCAAAAATGCCCACGCCCACCAAGGGCCCCCGCCTCGGCGGCAGCCCCTCGCACGAGCGGCTGATGCTGGCCAACCTGGCGACCGCGCTGTTCCAGCACGGGAAGATCCAGACCACCGAGACGAAGGCCCGGCGGCTGCGCCCGCTGGCCGAGCAGCTCATCACCAAGGCCAAGCGCGGTGACCTCGCCTCGCGGCGTCGGGTGCTGGGTGTCGTCAAGGACAAGGACGTGGTCTACGCCCTGTTCGACCAGATCGCGCCCCGGTACTCCAACCGCCCCGGCGGTTACACCCGGATCGTGAAGACCGGTCCGCGCAAGGGTGACAACGCGCCGATGGCCATCATCGAGCTGGTGGAGGAGCTTCAGGTCGCCGAGCCGAAGGCGAACAAGAAGACCGCCGCCCGCAAGGCCGCGCAGCAGGACAAGGTCGAGGCGCTCGCCCCGGCCGACGAGGCCCCGAAGTCGGCTCCGGCCGACCAGGACTCCGAGGCGCCGGTGTCGGCGTCCGGTGACACCGACGCCGCCCGCGAGGACAGCGACGAGGCCACCGAGAACAAGGCCTGATCAAGGGCATCGTCGGGCCCGGCACCCCATCGGGGT
>NZ_JBEZEH010000270.1:0-8108 GCF_040648775.1 Micromonospora sp. NPDC049089 | reverse complement strand
GGCTGCATCAGCCGCCGGGCACCGGCCGGGTGTCCACGCCCGCGTCCCGGCGACTCGACTGGCTGAGCGGGATGTCCCGCTGGCCGAGCGGAAGGGCGGTTCACCGCGGGCCGGCAGCCACAAAAAAGCGCCGGGATCGCCGCGGCCGGTGCTTCTGTCGGGAGGACGAAGCTCCGGTCGCGGCGACCCCGACGGGTCCCGGTGTTAGAGGTACGAGCGCTAATTGAAGATGCTGACACCACCCGGGCCGACCAACAGCCCGACGACGATGAGGACGATGCCCCACAGGATCTGCCGGCGGAACAGCGCGAGGATGCCGGCGACCACGAGTACGACTGCGAGAATCCAGAGAATCAGCTCCATGACCTCTGACTACCCGACTGGCCGATCGGGGAAACCTGGTCGGTGTCGAGTTGATCGCCGACATGAAAGACGCTGTACGCCTGCTTGATCACCGGGTGCGCGACGTTGCGGACGCGTACCCCGCCGGGGGTCGTGCCGCGCTCGGTGCCGGCGTGCGCGTGCCCGTGCACGGCCAGCGCCGTGGGCGCCGAGTCGATCGCCTGCCCCAGCTGGTACGACCCCAGGAAGGGGTAGATCTCCAACGGCTCGCCGGCGAGCGTGTCCGGCACCGGCGAGTAGTGGGTGAGCGCGACCAGCATGTCGCAGTCCAGCGAGCGCAGCGCCGCACCGAGACGGTCGGCGCTCTCGGTGGTGGTCCGTACGAAGGCCTTCATCTCCGGCTCGCCGAAGTCGCTGGCGCACCGCCCGGCGAACCCGCCGCCGAAGCCCTTGACGCCGGCGATGCCGAGCCGGCCACCCGCGCAGTCCAGCACGACGCCGTTGCCCTCCAGCACCGTGATGCCCGCGTCCTCCAGCACCTTGACCACCTGTGGCACCTGGTCACACTGGTGGTCGTGGTTGCCGAGCACTGTCACCACCGGTACGGCCAAGCCGCCGAACTCCTCCGCCACGCAGCGCGCCTCGGCCTCGGTGCCGTGCCGGGTCAGGTCCCCGGCCAACAGCAGCACGTCGGCGCACTCCGGCAGTTCCTCCAGCGCCGGTCGGAACCGGCCGACCACGTCCTCGTCCAGATGCACGTCGCCCACAGCGGCAATCCGGATCACCATGGAACCTCCCTCAGGGCAGTTGCTCGATCTCCGTGGGCGCTTGGGCGCGGATCACCCCGATGTCGCTGGTGACAGGCACGTCCGGGAAGCGCTCGGACACCCGACGCAGGATCTCGTCCCGTCGGTGCGGACTCTCCACCTCGCCGTAGAGCACGAGGGCGCGTTCCCGTCGAACCACTGTGATCCCCTGTTCGGCGACGGCGGGGTCCTCGACGAGCAGCCGTTGGATCTCCGCCTCGACGTACTCGTCAGGTGGCCCGGTGTCGATGTCGCGATGGTGGGTCACGATGTCCCCTCTCCTGGCTGGGTGCCGGCGGCCGACACCACCTCCAGCCGGTCCAGCAGCACCAGGAACGCCTCGGCGTACGGCGAGTGCTGCGTCTCCTTGCGTACCCGTTCCCAGTCGATCTGCTCCCGCAGTGAGCGGGCCAGCGGCAGACCGCGGGCGAAGTCGCAGTAGTGCTGGGAGAAGCTGAGCAGTTTGTGCACCATCAGCTGGGTCGCGGACAGCACCGGCATGCGAATCGCGTCCACCGGTCGGACGACGGTGTCGGCGAACGTCTCCTCGGTGACCGGAGTCTCGATCGGCCGGTGGATCAGGTCCACCATCCGGCCGTCGTCGAAGACCTTCACCAGCCAGTCCTCCGGCGGACGCTCCGCGACGAAACCGGCGGCCACCAGGGCCTCCAGTGCCTCTTCCACGTCGGCCTCCCGGATCAGGAAGTCGACGTCGTGATCGCTGGAGTGCCCCCCGTGGGCGTAGACCGCGAAGCTGCCGCCCAGGGCGAACGGAATCTCGGACTGCTTGAGCACGGCGGCGACCTTCTTGAGGGTGTGCACCAGACTCTCGTCTCCGCGCTCAGCCATCTGGTTCCTCCGTCGTCGTGTTGGTGGACCGGCGGTTGGATTTCGAACTCCGGTACCCGGCATTCCGTTCGTCCACACCTGCTGGTGTCTCGGTCGGGCGTGAACAGGGATGAAGCACCACAAACCTCGCGGACCATGTGCGTGGGTCGGATAACCTGTGGAGGGTGGCCAGATCATCGGGGATGCGACGACGCAAGGCCCGATTGCGCACTGTCGCCCTGATCGGGATCGACGGTTCGGGTAAGACCACGCAGGCACACCGGCTGGCCGACGCGCTGACCGCCGCCGGGCGCCCCGCCACCTACCGCCGCAACGCCAGTGGCCGCCGCTGGCTCGGCCGGATCGCCAAACGCCTCGGTCGGCCGGACGCACAGCGGCTCGTCGGTCGCGACGGTGTGCTGGCAGTGGAGTCGGTACTGCGCTGGCTGGCCATCGCCATCGCCCTGATCAGCTGTCTGCTCACCGGCCGGACGGCGGTCATGGACCGCTACTCGGCCTGCCAGTACGCGAGCATCCGGGCGCACGGCGGGCAGCGCTGGGAGCGGCTCGCCCGGGCCGGCTACCGGCTGTTCCCGACCCCGCAGGTGACCTTCCTGCTCGCCGTCGACCCGGCGGAGGCGTACCGGCGTATCGAGGAACGCGGCACCGACCACGAGACGATGGGATGGTTGACCGCCGCCGACACCGCCTACCGGGCACTGCCCGAGTACCCCACCTTCGTGCTGGTGGACGCGGGCCGCCCGGCCGAGGAGGTGACCGAGCAGATCCAGGCGCATCTGGAGACCTGGCTACCGCCGTCCGCCCCGGGCGGAGAGGACCTCGGCCCGGTGGTGGCTCAGGCCCGCCCGTAGACCGGCACTGTGGCACCACTGGTCGGGGCGGAGTCCGCCGACGCGAGGAACCGGATCACCGGCGCGATCTCTGCCGGGGTGACCCAGCGGGAATGGTCGGCGTCGGGCTGGGCCGCCCGGTTCGCCGGGGTGTCGATGACGCTGGGCAGCACCGTGTTGCAACGGACGTTCTGCGAGCGGTACTCCACCGCTACCGCGTTGGCGAAGGCCAGCACCGCCGCCTTGGCCGTCGAGTAGCCGGCCGCGCCGCGGAACGGGGTGACCGCCGCGCGAGCCGAGACGCAGACAACCGCGCCGCCGCCGGACTCCACCAGGTGCGGGAGCGCGGCCTGGGTGACCAGATAGGTCGGCCGCAGGTTGACGGTGAGCATCCGCTCGAACTCCTCGACCGGGGTCTCGTGCACCAACCCGCCGCTGGCGTACCCACCGACGAGGTTGACCACCGCGCGCAGCGGCGCCGCCGGGTCGCCGGTCGCGGCCTCGACCGCCTGCGCCGCGCCCGCCGGCTCGCCCAGGTCCGCGACAACGCGGACCAGTCCGGCCATCGCCGGCTCCGACCCGGGCCGGGCTTTCCGCTCCGGTACGACCACCCGCCAGCCCGCCTCGACGAACGCGGTGACGACCGCCCCGCCGAGCCCGCCGGAACCCCCGGTCACCAACACGCTGCGCTCTCCCATAAGCCCCACGCTAGTGCCCCGCCCCCTTCGAGCCCTTCCGTCGATCATGAAGTTGTTGCCGTGACACGCCGATCCGAGGGGCAACAACTTCATGATCGCGGTCTGCCGTCGGCAGATTGGCTGGGATGTCCGGACCTCGGGGGCGCAGGATCGGCGGATGCGGATCCTCATTCTCGGTGGCACCAGGTTCCTCGGTCGGGCCACGGCGCAGCTTGCCGTCGAACAGGGTCACGATGTGACCTGCGCCGCCCGGGGCGTGTCCGGCGCGGTGCCGGCCGGGGCGCGGTTCGTGGCGGCCGACCGGGATGATCCCGAGTCGCTCGTCCCGCTCGCCGCCGCGGGCTTCGACGCCGTGGTCGACGTGACCCGCCAGATCAGCCACGCCCGGCACGCGCTCGCCGCGCTCGCCGACCATGTCGGCCACTGGTCGTTCGTGTCGACGATCTCGGTGTACGCGGACTACACCACCCCGGGCCAGACCGCTGCGGACGCGCCGATCCTGGCGCCCGCCCCGCCGGACGTGGACGGTCCCATCGGCCCGGACCACCGCTGGTACGGCGAGTGCAAGGTGAGCATCGAGGAGCTGGTCCGGGAGCGGGTGGGCGTGGACCGTTCGTTCATCTGCCGGGCGGGGCTGATCGTCGGCGCGGAGGATCCGAGCGACCGTTTCCCGTACTGGGTGCGGCGGCTGTCGGCCGGTGGCGAGGTGCTGGCCCCCGGGCGCCCGACCGATCGGGTGCAGTTCGTGGACGTCGCCGATCTGGCGCGTTGGTTGCTGCACGCCGCCGGCACCGGCCTCGGCGGCACGTACGACGGCTCCGGTCCGGCGATGTCCCGGGCCGACCTGTTGGCCGGAGTGGCCGCCGGGCTGGGCGTCCCCGATCCGGTCCTCACCTGGGTCGACCAGGAGTTCCTGCTGTCCCACGACGTACGCGAGTGGTCGGGGGAGCGGGCGTTGCCGCTCTGGGTGCGACTGCCGGAGACCGCCGGCCTGATGGACCGGGACGTCCGGCCGGCCCTGGACGCCGGTCTGACCGTCCGTCCGCTGGCCGATACCGTTCGGGCGACGGCGTCGTGGATGGCCGCACACCCGGCGGCCGTCCGGCAGGGTGGACTCGACCCGGCGGATGAGGCGGCGATCCTGGGGAAGTGGCAGGCTGTGCGGGACCGGTGATCCCGGCGATCGAAGTTTCCCCCATGTCGGACAGTCATAGTTGACGCTCACGCTTGGTGAAAGTAAGTTTCATCCGTGGCGAAGAGTCCGAAGATTTCTGCGAGTCACGAGCCCGGTGGGCTGATCGTCCACATCAGCGGGCTGTTGCCATCGCTGTCGCCCGCCGAGCAGCGGGTCGCCCGGCTGGTCGTCTCCGACCCGGCGGCCGCCGCCCGGCGGACAATCACCGACCTCGCCACCGCAGCCGAGACTTCCGAGGCGACGGTCATCCGGTTCTGCCGTTCGGTGGGCATGGACGGTTACCCCCAACTGCGCATCCGCCTCGCTGCCGAGGCCGCCCGCCGGATCGAACCACCGGACGCCCGCGTCGTCGGCGGCGACATCCCGCCCGGTGCCGACCTCGCCCAGATCATCGCCACCATCGCGTTCAACGACGCCCGCGCCGTCGAGGAGACCGCCGAGCAACTCGACCCCGCCGTCTGCGAGCAGGTGGTCGAGGCGATCAGCGGTGCCGCTCGGATCGACATCTACGGCGCCGGCGCCAGCGGGTTCGTCGCCTCGGACTTCCAGCAGAAGCTGCACCGCATCGGCCGGATCGCCTTCTACTTCCCGGACGTGCACACCGCGCTGACCTCGGCCGCCCTCCTGGGCCGGGGAGACGTGGCGATCGGCATCTCGCACACCGGCACCACCTCCGACGTGATCGAGGTGCTGGAGCAGGCCCGTACCCGCGGTGCCGTGACAGTGGCGCTGACCAACTTCCCGCGCTCGCCGATCACCGACGTGGCGGACTTCGTGTTGACCACGGCGGCCCGGGAGACCACCTACCGCTCCGGCGCGACGGCCAGCCGGCTGGCCCAGCTCACAGTGGTCGACTGCCTCTTCGTCGGGGTGGCCGCCCGCAACCGCGCCCGGGCCCGCAAGGCCCTGGAGGCGACCGCCGAGGCGGTCCAGTCGCACCGGGTGGGTGCCAACCGGAGGCGGGCATGACGGCCGGTGCGGAGATGCCCGCACGGCCCGCTCGCCCCACGGTCCGGGTGGGTGCCCCCACCGAACGACGTAACCCGCTCAGCGTCGACCTCGACCTGATGTCGACGCGGGACGTGCTCACCGTGATCAACGAGGCGGACCGACGGGTGCCCGCAGCGGTCGCCGCGGTGCTCGACGAGATCGCCACCACCGTCGACCTGGCTGTCGCGGCGCTACGCGGCGGTCACCGGGTGCACTACTTCGGGGCCGGCACCTCCGGCCGTCTGGGCGTGCTCGACGCGGCCGAACTGGCCCCCACCTTCAACTCGCCCCGACACTGGTTCTGCGCACACCTCGCGGGAGGCCCGGACGCCATGTGGCGGGCCGTCGAGGACGCCGAGGACGACGACCGGGGCGGCGCGGTCGAATCGGCCAGTTGTGTACGGGCCGGGGACCTGGTGGTCGGTCTGGCGGCCAGCGGGCGCACCCCGTACGTCCTCGGGGCGCTGTCCGCAGCCCGCGCCAAGGGCGCCTCGACGGTGCTGCTCTGCGCCAATCCGGAGGCGGAGGCCGCCCGGTCGGTCGACGTGTTCATCGGGGTGGACACCGGACCCGAGGTGGTCACCGGGTCGACCCGGATGAAGGCGGGCACAGCGCAGAAACTGGTGCTCAACACGTTCTCGACCGCCGTCATGGTGCGTCTGGGCCGGGTCTACTCGAACCTCATGATCGATATGGTGGCCACCAACGCGAAACTTCGCGGACGAATGATCTCGATTCTGGTCGAGGCCACCGGTTGCTCCGAGGAGCTTTCCCAGCAGGCCCTCACCGAGGCCGACGGGGACCTGAAGACGGCGCTCGTCGCCCTCGTCTCGGGTGCCGAGATCGACGCTGCCCGGGCCGCGCTGGCCCGCTCGGCCGACCAGGTGCGCGGCGCCCTCGCCCTGCTCGCCTCATAGCGCCCCCGTCCCGTCCCCCGGGAAGCGAACGGGCCCTCGGATTGTTCATCTGGCCGGAGGGTAATAACACCCCCGTGAATGAACCGACCGGCTCACCGGTGCGTATCTGGCAGTGACCAGGATCGCATCCTGGTGGTGACCCGGGTCGCTGTGCCCCCACGGCGGGTGGTGTTGCCATGGTGCGGTAAACCCGTACGTGGTGCCCAGTGGCGAGCCACCCGATGGGGTGCTGACAGCAAACATGGATCGTGCTCTCAGCTACTACTCAGGCATTCGTGACACTTTCGACTCACGACGAGGAATCCCCGACACGTCTCATCTGTTGTGTAGGTGTCAGCACCGATGGGCACAGCAGAAGTTACCAGGGGCTGACAGGTGTGGGGAATGGCAAGGAACCGGGCAACCGGCGCGAGCGAGGGGACCGTGGGCAACGTGGACAAGAACATCGGCATGCGAACCGATCAGGTCGCCGAGGAACGCGACCTGGTGGGCGTCTACCTGCACGAGATCTCCCGGACGCCACTGCTGGACGCCGCCCGGGAGGTAGAGCTCTCCAAGGCGATCGAGGCCGGCCTCTACGCTGAGCACCTGCTCGGCGAGGAGACCGTCCGCGCCGGTGTCGACCGGGCCGACCTGGAGTGGCTGGTCGTCGAGGGCGAGCGGGCGAAGGACCTCTTCATCCGCGCCAACCTCCGACTGGTCGTGTCGATCGCCCGGCGCTACGTGCGCTCGGGCATGCCCATGCTGGACCTGATCCAGGAGGGCAACACCGGCCTCGTCCGGGCGGTCGAGAAGTTCGACTACGAGCGCGGCTACAAGTTCTCCACCTACGCCACCTGGTGGATCCGCCAGGCGATCAGCCGGGCGATCGCCCAGCAGGAGCGCACCGTGCGTCTGCCGGTGCACCTGGTGGAGGACGTCAACCGGATGCGCAACGTGGCGCGGCAGCTGACCCGTGAGTTGGGCAGCGACCCGGAGCCGGAGCAGATCGCGGCATCCCTCGGCGTCACCGTCGAGCGGGTGAACGAGTTGCGCCGCTGGTCGCAGGACACCGTTTCGCTGGACACCCCGGTCGGCGACGACGGCGACACCAGCCTCGGCGACCTGGTCGCCGACAGTGACGCGCCGTCGCCGGAGGACATCGTCCTCAGCGGTCTGGAGCGGCAGCGCATCGAGGGGCTGCTCAACCACCTCGACGACCGGTCGGCCGGCATCATGCGGGCCCGCTACGGGCTGGAGGACGGTCGGGAGCACTCGCTCACCGAGGTCGCGTCCCGGTTCTCGCTGTCCCGCGAGCGGATCCGGCAACTGGAGATCCAGGCCCTCGGCCGGCTCCGTGAGCTGGCCCGGGCGGAGGGGCTGCAGGCGGCCTGACCTGGTAGTATTGACGGCGCGCGGGCGGGGGCGGGTGGGGGGTGGGCGGGCGGTGGGCGGGCTTGTGCGGGGGGGGGGAGGGCGCGGGCGGCGGCGGGCGGCGCGGG
>NZ_JBEZEH010000269.1:3531-8146 GCF_040648775.1 Micromonospora sp. NPDC049089 | reverse complement strand
AGCGTGCGGGCCCTTCTTGACAAAGACGCGCGCCCCGATCGCCTGCCACGGGGGAAGCGGGCGATTGGGGCGCGCATGAAGAGCTTAACCACCGCGCACCACCGGCACAACGGGTCGACTTGGGTCAGATTTCCGACGGAGGCTGGCCGAGTCGACCACTTCCCTCTCAGAGTTGACCGAGGGTGACCCGGCATGGACCCTGAGCGCGGGTGCTGCCGATCAGAGGCGAACTCCGACGTGGGTGGCGTCGCCGTTTCCGCGCGCCCGCACCCAAACGATCATCCAAAGTGGATCTCACTACACTGCGGGTCGTGATCAACTTCAGACGATCGACGGCGGTCCTTATCGGACTGTTGGCGACCACCGCGCTGACCGGCCCGGCACAAGCCGACGAGGAGCCGGCGCCCGAGCCGCCCCGGGTCGAGCTGGTGCTCGACGTCAGCGGGTCGATGCGCGCCGCCGACATCGACGGACGCACCCGGATCTCGGTCGCCCAGCAGGCATTCAACGAGGTGGTTGACGCGCTGCCCGAGGAGACACAGCTCGGCATCCGGGTGCTCGGCGCGACCTATCGCGGCAAGGACAAGAAGGTCGGTTGCCAGGACACCCAGCAGATCGTGCCGGTCGGGCCGGTGAACCGGTCCGCCGCCAAGGCGGCGGTGGCGACACTTCGGCCGACCGGGTTCACTCCGGTCGGGCTTGCGCTGCGCTCCGCGGCGCAGGACCTGGGCGCCGGGGCCACCACCCGGCGGATCGTGCTGATCACCGACGGCGAGGACACCTGCTCTCCACCGGACCCGTGCGAGGTGGCCCGGGAACTGGCCGCCCAGGGCACCAGCCTGGTCGTCGACACCCTCGGCCTGGCCCCCGACGACAAGGTTCGCCGGCAACTGCTCTGCATCGCCAGCGCCACCGGCGGGACCTACACCGCCGCGCAGAGCGCCGAGGAGCTGACCGACCGGATCAAACAGCTCGTCGAGCGGGCCGGAGACACGCACACCCGAGCCCCGACAGTTGTCGGCGGCACGAGCGCGTGCGACTCGGCGCCACTGCTCGCCCCCGGCGTCTACGCCGACCGGGAAGCGTTCTCCGAGCATCGCTACTACCGGGTGCCGATCCGCCCCGGGCAGGAGCTGCGAGCTTCGGTGAGCATGGCGCTGGACCGGGCCGTCAACCGGGACTACGGGGTGCTGCTGCGGGCCACCGCGGCCGACGGCCGGGAACTCGTCCGCGGCGCGGACGCCGGCAGCGGGCGGGCCGACGTGCTCTCCGCCGGGCTGCGCTGGTCGGCCACCGCGGACGACGAGGATGCCGCCGAGACCGAGCAGAGCGCCGCGCCGGTCATCGAACCCACCACCGTCTGCCTGGTGGTCAGCAATTCGTTCGCCCCGCGTCCCGGCACCGCGGCCACCCCGGGCATGCCGGTGGAGTTGACCATCGACGTGGTCGCCGCCGCACCCGCACCGGACGGACCGGACCTCGGCCGGGGCTGGGTGCTGCTCGCACTGCTCACCATCGCCGGTCTGCTCACCGGCCTGATCGCCGGTCTGCTCACCCGCTGGTGGGTCGCCACCTGGAGGGAGAACTGATGCGTACCGCACTGTTCCGGTCGATGGCGGCGCTGCTCGCCGCCGGCACGGCCGCTCTGCTCCCCACCGCGGCCGCCGCCGCACCAACCCCCTCCCCGGGTGCCACGCCGGTGAACCGTGCCGGCACGTCGTTCCTCACCGCCACCCCGATCACCGCCGGACAACCGGTACGGGTGGACGCCTCGATCGGCGATCACCTCTACTGGTCGTTCCCGGCGACGGCCGGGCAGGTGCACGAGATCAGCGCCACCGTCACCTTCCCGAAGGGACGCAGCGGCGCCTCCACCTGGACGGTGGACGTCTTCGACGGGCTGCGCCGACGCCAGGCGTGCACGGCGGGGGCCCAGACCCCGACAGTGGACGCGAAGGCGTCGAACGTGGTGCTGGGTTGCACGCTGCGCGAGGTGCGGCCGTGGGCGGAGCCCTGGTCGGCCGACCCACTGCCCGGCACGTACGTCGTCCGACTCTCGGTGATCGAGCTGCCGGAGCCGGATCTGGGCGCGCCGATCGACGTCGACCTGCTGGTGGGCACCATCGCCGACCGGGGCGCCTCGGCTGACGACGGCGAACTGGCCGCCCCGCTGGTGCCGAACACCAAGGCCGGCACGGTGCTCAATGCCGTACCCCCGGTGGACGCGGAGGCCGACGACGAGAGCGGCTCGCTGACGGACTGGTTGCCGGATCTCGGCTCGCGCTGGGTCTGGACCGGCATCGGCGGCGCGCTCGCCGCGGTGGCCGGCGTGTTCGGATTCGCGCTGACCCGACGCCCTCGACGTCGCTGAGACGCCTCCTCTGGTGGCCCCGCCCAGCGGCGAGGCCACCAGAGGGTCAGCGCCGCCGGGAGCCGCGCGGCAACCAGCCGATGAACCTGTCCTGGAGCGACATCACCGGGGCTGCGCGCAGATCCTCGGTGGCGGCGGCGAGGCAGGAGCCCAGATAGACGCTGAGCATGGCGCGGTCACCTCCGTACTCCGCCAGCAGCCGGGTGCGCTTCGTCGCGCACGGCCACTCGTCACCGCAGGAGCCGCAGCTCCAGCAGGGGGTCTTCGGGGCGTGTTCGTCGGCCCGCACCCCCGGCCGTTCCAGACCATCGGTCATCGCACGTCCTTCCAGATGTCCACGGGACTGGCGGCTGCCGTGCCGGCCAGCATTGATGGTGGTCCCCCCGGAGCCATCAGGGAGAGCGCTGCGCGTCCCTCCGGTGTTACATCTTTGCGGTACCTTCGTCCGTCGTGGGAGTCGGAAATTTGACGGTTAATTTGATGCGTCATTCCTACCGACCAGTAGGTCACCGGAATGCGTGACCTGCTGCCATCGACGGTCGCCGTCGCCGTCGCCGGGCCGGAGGACTGGACGGGCGAGTTGCTCCCCGCTGAGCAGGCATGCCTCGGCGAGCGGGCGGTGCAGACCCGTCGGCGGGACTTTGCCGCGGGCAGGATTTGCGCCCGCAGGGCACTGCGCGACCTCGGCCTGCCGGCAACCGCCGTGCCGGCCGCCGCCGACCGCGCGCCGGTCTGGCCGGCCGGGATCGTCGGCAGCATCACCCACACCGCCGGCTACTGCGCCGCGGCGGCGGCGCACACCACCGACGTCCGGTCCGTCGGGATGGACGCCGAGCAGCACCGCGAGGTCAATCCGGGAGTACGCCGACTCGTGCTGCTGCCCGAGGAGGAGGCCATCTGCGCCCGGCTGCCCAGCGGCACCTACTGGCCTATCGTGCTGTTCAGCGCGAAGGAGACCGTCTACAAGGTGTGGCATCCGGTCGTCCGCGGCTGGTTGGACTTCCACGACGCCCAACTCGACATCGATCCGGATGCCGGCACGTTCACTGCCCTGATCGCACCGGCCCGGGTGGACGCGGCGGGGGTCGACGACCCACCGGCATCGATCAGCGGCCGATTCGTGATCGCCGACGGGCTGGTCCGCACCGCCGCCGTGCTTCCGGCACGTTGACCTCGCCCGGTTACTCATAGCGATGAATGGAATACCGATCCACATTGGCTATCGGTGACCAGTTGAACACCGTCCACGCTGGCCAGATGGGTTTTGCATCCTTGCGGTGGGAAGCCCTCCGGCGTGGCGATTGGACGCTCCGCCACCCACGGTAACGTCGAAGAGTTCCCGCACCGCACGTACCGAAGCGTCAAGGAGTACGGTGACCCACCCCCAGCCTCGCGTCACGCCGCACGACCCCCGACAGCCGAACCCGCAGCCGCCGACCCGCTCGTTCGCGGCGACACCGCAGCCGCCGTTCTCGGGGGCTGCGTACCCGGCGGCGGGCGGGAACACGGGCGATGGCGGCGGATATCGGGCACCCGGCGGCTCCGGCTACCCGATCATCGCACCACCACCGGCGCTGACGGACCGCGCCAAGAAGTCCGTCGTGGTCGTCGCGGTCACCGCGGCCGTACTCACCCTGCTCACCTGCGCCGGCGGCATCGTGGCGGTCGTCATCGGCACCAAGGGCACCTCGACCACGGTGAGCGAGGCACAGGCCACCCCGCCGACCCCGCCGACGAGCGGCGACACCCGCGGGATGTCGCCGGGCGACACCCTGGTCGTCAACCGCGAGGCCGGCACCGTCGAGATCACCGTGACGAAGTTCAGCAGCGCCACCAAACCCTGCAAGTCCCACGGACTGAAGCCCGGCGAGGGCATGTACGTGATCGCCGACGTGACGGTGGCTGTCACCAAGGGCACCGCGTCGACGAACCCGCTCTACTTCCAGTGGGTCGCCGCCGACGGCACCAAGACCACAGCGATCGGTGGAGCCTTCTCCGGCTGTGGCAAACCGATGCCGGCCGTGGACGACCTGACCGCCGGCACCAGAAGCACCGGCAGCGTGGTGTTCGACGTGCACGACACCTCCGGCGCGCTGGAGTACCACGACCAGTTCCAGACCGCCGGTTCCTGGAAGCCGTGACGCGCTGACACGACGTGGGGGCGGCCCCCCCCCGGGGGCCCCCCCCCGGGGGGGGGTGTGGGGGGGGGGAGCCCCGCCCCCGCCCCGCGGGGCGCCGCGCGGC
>NZ_JBEZEH010000269.1:0-3521 GCF_040648775.1 Micromonospora sp. NPDC049089 | reverse complement strand
AGAACCACGACCTGGACCACCCCGCCGGGTCCGGCACGCCGTGCCGCGCTCCCAGGCCGGGGGGCCCCCCCGCCCGGCCCGCCCCCACGCGGTGGGTGATTCGGCGGGTCAGCAGCCCGTCCAGCGCACCGGGGTCACCCGGTCGGCCAGGACGTTCCGGAACCCGACGATGGTGCCCGAGTCGGAGATGGACCGCGCACCGACGACCGCCCCGGTGCCGCCGCCCGGCAGGACCCGGGAGGTGGAGCCCCTGGCAACGCGGTCACCACCCACCACGACGCCCTTGGCGTTGACGTCGGTCAGTGCCGGCATTTCCTGGTCGAGCAACGTGTGCGAGCCGTTCCGAAGGTCCCACCGCACCCTGGCCGAGGTGGTGCCGTTCAGCCAGGCCTGACCGATCGCCCAGCGGCCCGCCGCCGCGCCGGCCGTGCTCCACTCGGCACCGGGGAACGTGAGCGCGTCGATCCTTCCGTTCGGTCGGCGGACCCAGCTGTTCCAGTCTCCGAAGGGTCCGGCGCTACCGACGATCGTCCCGTTGTCGGTGATCCCACCCGCCTGCGCGTCGACCGGGGCGTCGAGCACCTCCACAGTGCCCGGACGGGCGGCCGGCCAGCGCAGCGCGACCAGTTGCCCGGGGACGATGTCCGAGCCGTAGCCGACGATGTCGCCGGCATCGTTGATGGCGCTGACGAAGATGCCGGTGGACGGCAGCACCGGCAACTGCTCGAGCTTGCCGTTGCGGTACCTCCACGGCTGCCCGTAGCCGCTCTCCGCCGATCCGTTGCCGATCACGACGCCGTCGGCGTTGATGTCGACGGGGGTGTCCGTGCTCTTCGACTCCAGTTCGGTGACCCGCTGCCCGTCCCAGAACAGCAGCAGGTACTGGTTGTCGGTCTCACCGACCCGCAGCGCGGTGCCCGCGACGTAGCGCCCCGTCGGGTCGACCGCGTTCGCGTCGGCCCGATAGGTGTCGGTCGGGTACGGCAGCGTGCTGATCTTGCAGGTGCGGGGGGTCGCCCCGCTGGGCGCGGCGGTCGCCGTAGCGGAGACGGCGACCCCGAGAGAGGTGGCCAGCAGACCGGTCGCGGTGGCTGCGAGCATCCGGCGTCGAGTGCTTCGGTTCATCCTTGCTCCCCGTGTGGGGCCCGGGTACTCCCAGGCATCTGATTGATACCTGGCTTCACAGGTGAGCTGGCTGCACGGTTGCGCACTGTCAGCCAAGAGACAACAGCGAAACCGCCGGAGTTACCGCCCCCATGCCTCGGTGGCGGTGACGACCGGGCGGCCGGTGCGTACCGACTCCTCGACGGCGAGGCTGATCAGGTGGTCCTGGCAGGCTTCGGCAAGCGGGTACGGAGCCGGGCCCTCCTCCCGCGCCCACGCCCCGGCACGGGCGACGATGTCGGCCACCGCGATGTCGTCGTCGGACATCCCGCTGCCGACGAACGGGTTGCGGTAGACGACGTCGCCGTCGAAGCTGATGTGCTTGAGGTCGAGCCCTTCCAGGTTGAGGTCGAGACCGGTCTGCCGCCGGGTCAGGAACGACTCCACCGGCGTGCTCGGGTCGATCAGGCGGACCACCCGGTCGTCCACCAACTCACCGCGCGAGCCCCGGACCACCAACCGGCGGGTGCGCAGCGGGTTCCACCACTGGTTGTCGGTGAAGTCGTACAACCCCATCCGCCCGCCGAAGTCGATGGTCGCGAGGGTGGTGGAGAGCTGCTGCGGGGTGTCGTCGCCGCTCCAGCCGGCCGGCGAGAGCGGGTTGGCCAGCGGCGCGACGAAGGCGCGCGCGCTCACCTCGGCGCTCTCGTGACCGACGCCGAGCAGGCCCCGGATCAGTGACACCGCGTGGTACAGGTGGGTCGAGGAGATCTGGACCGAGGTCGGCTCACCGAGCACCCCGGAGCGGACCAACGCCAGCCGCGCCGCGTGCCCGGGCATCAGCAGGTACTGCTCGGCGACCTGCACCAGGCCACTGCCTCCGACATCGGCCCAGAGCGAGCGCAGACCCGCCAGGTCGTGGGCGGGCGGCGTCTCGGCGAGCACCGGTACGCCGGCCGCGACCAGCTCCCGGGTCGCCTCGGGCGTCACCGGCCACGGCACCGACACGATGACGAAGTCCGGCCGCTCGTGGGCGAGCATCTCGGCTGTCGTGCGGAAGGTCGACACACCCCAGCCGGCCGTCACGGCGGCTCCCCGTGATTCGGTACGCGTCACCACCCCGGTCACCCGGAAACTGTCGGGGAGCAGCCGGGCCAGGCGTAGGAAGAACTCACCTCGCCAGCCGCTGCCGATGATGCCGAACCGGGTCTGGGCCACCGAAGTCATCTGGGCTCCTCACGTAGAGGTCCGGATGCTAACCGTTCCACTTCGCTACGGTTGCGCTGATGAACACCGAGCCGTTGCGGGCCGTACCCGTGCTGGTGCCCGACGCGGGACCGCCCCTGGACTACTACCTGGTCCTACCTCGACCCGACGACAGCGGCCCGGTCACCACTGTGGACGGGATCGTCGTCGAGGAGTTCACCCGCCACCACGACTTCACCACGACGGGGCTGGACAGCGCCGCCTGGACACCGGAGGCCGGCTGGTGGAGTTCCGCCGCGCTGAGCCGCGCCATGCGTACCGACCCCGAGGTGCTGACGCGGGTGCTCCCCACCTCCCGCCGTGAGGCCGAGGACGTCAACCGCGCGCTCGGTGGCGGGCAACTGCCGGCCGAGGCGGTGCTTCGCAGGCACTTCCTCGACCATCAACCGATCGCCACCGCCCCGCCGCTGCGGCTCGGCCCGGCGCAGCCACCGGCCGGCTTCCACGAGCGGCGGGTGTACCGCGTCCTCTTCGCCAAGGATCTCCGCGCCGAGCAGGTGGCGAGCCTCCGGACGGCCTGGCGGACACCGGCGGGCGGCACTGTCGCGTCCGCCGCGAGTGGTCGTCTCGACGAGCACGGTGACCGGTTCACCTGGGATCTGCGCCGCGTCGGCCACTCCCTCGCCTGGTCTCTCGACGTGACCGCGCTGCTGAGGACCGACGCCACCGCGGCGCTCGGCTCGACCCTGTCCGAGCTGACGAACGTCTTGCGCCAGCACGGCCTGATACCGGTGACGACCGAACGCTTCGCCTAGGTGGATCAACGCCGGGTCGTCACGACCTGGCGTTGGCTCGGTCACGCACCCCGAAGATCGCAAAAGGCCGCTTCCGACTTGCGGAAACGGCCTTTGAACTGGGGTGGAGCTGAGGGGATTTGAACCCCTGACCCCCTCGATGCGAACGAGGTGCGCTACCAGTCTGCGCCACAGCCCCCCGCCGGCGAACCGGCTTCGGTCCCACCCGGCTTACACCGGGCGGGCCGGGAGCAAGGCTAACAGGTTGCTCGGCCCCACCGCGAATCCGCCCCCGGCCCGGCGCTCCGGCCCGCCCGAAGATCGACTCGGGTTCCTGGAAATCGGGGCATCCTGGACGCCGCAACCACCCGACGTCCAGGAACCCCAGTCGATCAAGCCAGCCCGGCCCGGCCGGGA
>NZ_JBEZEH010000268.1:0-8214 GCF_040648775.1 Micromonospora sp. NPDC049089 | reverse complement strand
CCCGCACCCTCCCGGCCCGACGATTTTGTTCATCGCCCGGCCCCGGGACCTTCGCAGGCCCCGAACCTGTTCCGGCGGTAATCGGCTTATCGACCCGCCAGCTCCGATCGCACCAGTTCCAGCAGCCGCCCCAACCAGTTGGCACCGCCCGAGTGCCAGTACCGCGATCCCCAATCGTTGTAGAGCAGCCGAGCATCGCCGGTCTTCTCCAGTTGTCGCGCCATCGCCGGATGCCGGCCGAACTTGTCCCGAAGCAGCGCGGCCATCACACCGAGCCGGATCGTGGGCCAGTCGTTCCGCCGGGGTGCGTCGGCGGCCAGGGTTCGGGCATCGATGCCGCGCTCCACGGAGGCGATACGGTCGTGCCAGGCGGCGTCGTCAGTCGAGAGTGCCCAGTAGGCGTGCATGACGGACGGATATTCCTGGCCGTACTGCACGACCAGCGCCGGATAGTCGATCTGCAGGACCTCAAGACCCGGTGTCTCTGGCCAGCCGTTCGGATAGACGTGGCCGCCCGGCCGCAGCGGGATTGCGGTGGCGGTCTCAGGCCCGTCCGCCGTGTTCCGCTCCTGCCACTCGGCGTCGGCACGCTCGCTTCGGCGGAAATATTCCAGCGCCTGCTCCCGCATCTCAGGAGTCACAGTGAGCGAATGGTTCGCATCCCGGGCCGGGATCGTCTCGCCCGGCTCCGCGATCAGGATCCGCACCGGCACGTCGTTCTGGTCCATGTCACCGAGCATGTAGATCCGCCGGTGTTCGGGCACCGCCTGGTATCGGTCACGGACGATCTCCAGGTTGCCAGGGCTTGGCTCGGCAGCGTACGCGATCAGAGCGTCCCAACAGCGTCTGGAGGAGTCCGGCCGGTCATTGAGCCGATCCACCTCGTCGATGAGGTCACCGATCACCAGTTCCGGCGTCAGCCAGGACTCCAGCCGTGCCGGACCGGCGGCAGCGCCGGTGACGATGATCTTTGCGTCCTCCGGCGGCGCCAAGGTCAGGGTGCCGTCCGCGAATGCGGTACGAAGGCCGTCGAAGTCGGTCGAGTTCCACCGCCAGACAACGACGCCGTCCGCGTAGACACTGAGTGTGGTCAGGACGTAGTGGTCTCGTTCACGCTCGAAGATCAGGCGTTGCCGTCCCCGTACGACATCACTTTCGACGGCGCGCCAGGTCGCAGTGGTGTCCGACATGCAGCAAGTCTAAAGATCTTGGACGATCGCGAAAGCACGTCTGGCTTCCAGCCGGCGACACCGCGTTCACCTACGCGTACTCGCCGAGATTTTCACCGATGACCACTGCTCCTGTCCCGGATACACGACCGCATCCCGGACAGACATGTGCGGCACCGCGTCAAGTGCTACAGGTGATCACCGTCACCACCCTCTGACGAAGCCGCGCCGGCATCGCGAACCAGAACCCGGTCCCGCTGCGATAGGTAGGCATGACCGCCCAGGACGACGCCGGCCTCCTGGCGCCGCCGGGTGCTCACCGTCCGCCGGTACCCCGGCGCGGCTGACAGCCGTACGGCATCCGCCGGCGGTTTGAGCGGACATTCCCCTGTGGCCAGTTCGAGTTCACCGCATCGCTCTACGGTGCCAGCGGACCGAGAACGCCCTGCTCGTACCTGGAGAGATGAGGATTGATGGCAGTAAGCAAGCGGGTGGTGGGCCTGACTGCTGCGGCGGTCGCGCTGACCCTGACGCTGCCGGGCGCCGCGACCGCGGCGGCGGCTGAGCGGAACACGTGGGACCAGGCCGAGTTGTTGACGTTCGCCGCGCTGCCAGCGGCAACCTTCGTTCCCGGCAGCGAACCGTCCGGCTCGTCGCTCGGCAGTGCCCCCATCAACGGGATCACCCCGCCGTTCGCCGACCAACCGATCCAGGGGTTCAGCGGCGTCCTGCGCAACACCGACGGCACCTTCGACGTTCTGTCCGACAACGGCTTCGGCAACAAGGCCAACAGTGCCGACTTCGTGCTGCGTGTTCAGCGGGTAGCGCCCGACTTTGGCAGCGGCGCCGTGGACGTGCTCGGTGGCATCAACCTGACCGACCCGTACGGCAAGGTGCCATTCCCGCTCACGCGTGCCGACCGCGTGCTCACCGGAGCCGACTTCGACGTCGAGTCGATCACCCGGACGGCGGATGGCACGTATTGGCTGGGTGACGAATTCGGTCCGTACCTGCTGCATTTCGACCGGGCGGGCCGCTTGCTACAGGCGCCGGTGCCGCTGCCCGGGGTTTTCGCCCCCGAGAACCCGGGCCGCGGCACGACCCCGGCCAACCTCGCCAGCAGCAAGGGCTTCGAGGGCATGGCCCAGTCGCCAGACGGTCGCACGCTCTACCCGCTGCTTGAGGGCACGACCACTGGTGATCCGGCCGGCACCCTCCGGCTCAACGAGTTCGACACCCGGACCAACGCCTACACCGGCCGACGCTGGGCCTACGCGCTCGACTCTCCCGCTCACGCGATCGGTGACGCCATCATGGTCGATCGCGACCGCTTCCTGATCATCGAGCGTGACAACGGCCAGGGCGAGACGGCACAGGTCAAGAAGATCTATCTGGCCGACAAGCGCGACCGGAACCACGACGGACTGCTCGACAAGACGCTGGTCGCCGACCTGATGGCAATCGCCAACCCTCGCCACGTCGGTGGGTTCGGTGACCCGTTCACGTTCCCGTTCCAGACGATCGAGGACGTGGTGATCCTCGACGACCGCACGCTCGCCCTCCTGAATGACAACAACTTCCCGTCGTCGGCGGGCCGGACGGCCGGCCAGGCGGACAACAACGAGTTCATCGTGATCAAACTCGACCGCCACCTGGACGCGGACAAGCGCATTCTGCGTCGCTACTGAGCCGCTTTCAGCGGGGTGGGCAGACCGGCAGGCTGTCCACCCCGTCCCGGGCGGCCCGAGCGCGCACCGAACGGTGTCGCGTGGGTCATGCCTCAGCAGTGGGTCGGCTGTGCACCACCAACTCGTCGATCTCCAACCGGCCGACGCGCAACTCCCGCACGACCGCTCGGCGGATCACCAGCCGCCCGATGACCAGCGCCCCAACGGCCACGGCCCCGACGGCCAGCGCCCCCACGGCGAGGGCACCGACCGACGCCGCGCCCGCAGCCCGCGCGCCGGTAGCCGCCGCGCCCGTCGCCACCGCGCCGTCGGCACGCGTTCCGGTCAACCGCATCAGGTTCACTTCTCGCTTCATCGCCCCATTGTCCGCGTGCCGCCAGCCGGGTGCCGATCAGGTGCGAAACGCCTCGATCGTGAGCGCGGCGAAGCGCCGAGAGGCGGCAGCCCGCGCGTTCGTCGAGGTGGCGTACAGGCCACCGTTGGCCATCAGCATGAGAACCAGATCGTCCAGGCCCACGTCAGGCCGCAGGTGGCCGGTGCCCTTGGCCCGGCGCATCAGTTCGGCCAGCGAGGCGAGGGCGGCTTCGCGCTTCGCGGCGAGGTCCACGGCGTGGGGAAATGCCGAGGTGAACGCCGCGGTGAAGCCTCGGCTTCGGGCTTGCAGCTCACACAGTTGTTCGATCACGAGACACAGGCCGCGCCAGGGGTCAGGGTCGGTGAGCCCTTCGTCGACGACGGCGACGCACGCGTTCATCTGATCCGCGAACGCCTCCGTGGCCAACGCCTGCTTGGTGGGGAATCGGCGGTAGAGGGTGGCGGGGCCGACTCCGGCGCGTCGGGCTATCTCACGCATCGGCACGTCCATGCCTTCGGCGGCGAAAACCGCCCGGGCGGTGTCGAGGATGCGCTCACGGTTGTCCAGCGCGTCCGACCGCAGGTTCTGAGTCAAATGGCCACCCACTCTCTCACTCTAGCTAAACGGACGCATGCGTCCACTACCGTTCGGGCGTCCGCAGGACTGACGTGGGAAGGGTGACGAACAGTGAAGGCAGTAATGATCAGAAAGTTCGGCGACCCCCGTGGGCTGGAGGTCGTCGACCTTCCTGTCCCGGTGCCCGCTCCGGGGCAGGCGTTGATCACCACTGAGGCGGCCGGTGTGGCTGGCGCCGACGTCCTGATCCGAAGCGGCGCTCTGGCCGCGTACGGCTTCCGCGAGGGTCACATTCCGGGCGGCGAGGTTGCCGGCACGATCACGGCCGTGGGCGATGGCGTCGACCCCGCGTGGATCGGGCAACGCGTCTGGGCCTTCACCGGTACGGGCGGCGGCTACGCCGAGCAGGCAATCGCCCCGATCGCTGAGGTCCTGTCCCTGCCGGCGGGCCTCTCCGCAGTCGACGCCGTGACGCTCGGCAGCTCCGGGGTCGTGGCTCACTTCGGCCTCGCCCACGCGCACTTCTCGCCCGGCGAGACGGTCCTGGTCCGTGGCGCGGCCGGCAGTATCGGGATCATGGCGGTGCAGCTCGCCGTCAGCGGTGGTGCCAGCGCCGTCGCTGTCACGACCTCGTCGCCTGAGCGCGGCCGTCGGCTTCGCAGCCTCGGTGCCACCCACGTGCTGGACCGCTCCGGGGCTGGGGGTTCGGACGTTCCCACCGGCTACGACGTCATCATCGACGTCGTCGCGGGCCCGGACATGCCCGCGTTCTTCGACCGACTCAACCCCAACGGCCGGCTCGTGGCCGTCGGGGCGGTCGGCGGCCAACCGCCAGCGGACTTCGGGACGAGGTTGATGGCCGCGTTCCAGAAGTCGATGTCGTTCGCCACCTTCAGCGCGGCGACGGTGACGGCGGCCGCTCGACAGGCCGTACGCACGGAGCAGTTCGCCGCCGCCGCTCGCGGGGAACTCCAGACCATGGTGCACGAGGTTCTGCCGCTGGAGCGGGCGGTGGTGGCGCACCAGAAGATGGACGGTGGCGAGGTCTTCGGACGAATCGTCCTGACCGTGAGCCCCTTCCACTGAATCCGCTGCACCAACCGGGGTGGTCTCTTAGGCTGCGTGGGCGGGGCGCCCGGTTCGACGAGTGCGTCGCGGTGGCGCCGTACGGGCTGGTCGGGTGCTCCTCTCGGTGGCCTGCTTCCGCTACCTCAGCCGGCACGGGGAGCTGCCGCGACGGCGCGTAGGTCCCCCGGTGTCGTTTGCGGCCAGCGGCCGAGCCCGGCTACCGGTGAGGAGCACCGATGACCCAGAGTGCACAGGACCGCCCGGAGATCGTCGTCGGGCTCGTGGCAACCCCGCCGGATCATCCGGCCCGGGTGGCCGCGCGGCTCACCACCGAACTGACCAGCGGGCTCGCCGAGCGGGTCAACGCGGACGTGCGGTGGACCGTCCGGGAAGGCTGGGGAGCGGTAGCGCCGCGCCGCGACGGCGGCGTTGAGGCACTACTCGATGATCTTGCCCAGCGGCGCGCCGACGACCAGTGGGACGTCGCAATCTGCCTGACCGACCTGCCGCTGCATGCTGAGCGGGTGCCGCTGGTCGTGCAGACCTCCGCTCGGCGTCGAGTCGCTGTGGTGTCCCTGCCCGCCCTGGGACTGCACCAGCTGCGGGCGGCCCGCGCAGCCGTTCCGGATCTGGTGAGCCGGCTGCTGGCCGACGCCTCCGACGAGCGGGTGCCGCCGGCCGGCTGGGCACCGGCCACGATGGCAAGCCGGGTTCCCGCCATCCACCGGGTGGTCGGCGAGACCGACACCGGTGAACGGCGCTACGTCGCCTCGCGGTTCATCGGCCGACTACGGCTGTTGATCGGCATGGTTCGCGCCAACCGTCCGGGGCGCGCCCTGCTGGGCCTGTCGAAGCTGCTGGTCGGCGCGTTCGGCACGGCCGCGTTCGCGCTCACCACGGACACGATCTGGCAGATGGGCGATGCGCTCGGCGGATTCCGGCTTACCGTGATCATGCTGCTCGGGCTGACAGCGTTGGTGGCCTGGCTGATCGTGGCGCACGACCTGTGGGAGAAACCAAGCCACGAGACGCCAACTGAGCTGGCACGGCTGTTCAACCTGGGTACGACCCTCACCCTCACTCTGGCAACGGTGCTGTCCTACGTCGTGCTGTTCGTGGGAACGGTGCTCGTCGGAGCGCTGCTGGTCGACACCACCGTGTTGGAACAGACCTTGCAGCGGCCCGTCCACTTCGCCGACTATCTGACGCTCGCCTGGATCACCAGTTCGCTGGCCACCGTCGGCGGCGCGATCGGCTCCGGGCTGGAAAACGAGGAGACGGTTCGAGCCGCCGCATACGGCTATCATCCACAGCCCGATGGCTGGCGGGATGAGAGGAGCGGGCGGGTCTGATCGTTCATGGCTGATACTGACTGCGGGTGCGGGGCAGCCACTGGGGATGGCGGTCGCGAAGGTAGCGAAGCATTCCCTCGCGCAGGTCGCAGCGCAGGTCCCAGGCGCTGGCGCCGTCGGCGGCCGAAGCCTGCACCTGGATGACCACCGTCTGCGGGGTGGAGTCGACCATCTGGAGCACCCACTGGTCGCGATCCCACAGCGCTGAGGACTCGACCAGCCGGCGTGCTTCCCGGCGCAGGTCGTCCAGGTCGGCGGTGTGATCGACATGAATCTGGATCTTGCCGATCACTCTGGACTCATTCCGGGTCCAGTTCTGGAACGGCCGCTCGGTGAAGTACGTCGTCGGCAGGATGAGCATCCGCTCGTCCCAGAGCCGGATCACCACGTTGGTCAGTTTCACCTCCTCAACTCGGCCCCATTCGCCGTCCACCACCAGCACGTCGCCGACATGCAATCCGTCGGCGAAAGCGACCTGGACACCGGCGAACGCGTTGCCCAGCGCGGTGCGGGCCGACAGACCGATCAACGCCCCGACCACCCCCGCCGACGTCAACACGGAGACGCCGAAGAGGCGTACCGGCCGGAAGGTGATCAGGATCAGGCCGATCGCGACGATGGTGACCACGGCGACGGTGAGCCGCCGCACGGGGCGAATCTGCGTCCGGGCCCGCCGGACCCGTCGGCTGGCGACCGCATCACCCGGCAGTCGACTGAACGCGACCGCCTCGGCGACGTGCAACGCCTTGATCACCAACCATGCCCCGGACAGCACCAGAGCCACCAGGACGGCGTGCCGCAGATGACGCTGCCACCCGGCCGGACCCAACGGCAGCGCGTAGTACAGCGACCCCACCAGTAGCAGCGCCGCGGCCGGGCGGCGGCAGGCATGCCGCAGCGGCTCCAACAACCACTGGTAACGGCCACCGGCTACCCGGCGGACGACCAGGCCAGAGATCAGGTCGACGACCACTGCGGTCGTCAGCGCGGCCACGACGATCAACGCGGTACGCATCAGAGGCCGTTCACGGTAATCCCGATGCCAGCTTCCCTCGGCTCACTGCCCAGTCCACGTGCTCAGGGTGCCACCCCGTCCGATGCCAGGCTGCCAACATCGGCGAACAACCCGCTCCGCGACGAGGGCTGCCCCTGAACCCTAAGGAGCGAGCGCGGATGATCGTCTTTCCGGTGATCCGCTCGGTCGGGTTGAGATCCCGAACCCAGCCACGGTAAAACTGGTCTGTAAAGTCCACTTCTGCCCGACGTCGGCGTGACACGCGCCTCATGGACCTTGGAGTCCAGAAGTGGTGGAGACTGCGGGAATACCACCGACCCGGAGAGCGTCTGTACCTGCGTGTCCAGGTGGGCTGGCACGACGACAGGCAAGGAGACGACGTGAACACCGAAAAGGCAATCCTCGCCGGAGGCTGCTTCTGGGGCATGGAGGAGTTGTTCCGCCGCCAGCCCGGCGTCGTGTCCACGCGCGTCGGCTACAGCGGCGGCGACGTCCCGAACGCCACCTACCGCAACCACGGCACCCACGCGGAGTCCATCGAGGTCGTCTACGACACCGACAAGACCGACTTCCGCGCGCTGCTCGAGTTCTTCTTCCAGATCCACGATCCGTCGACGAAGAACCGTCAGGGTAACGACATCGGCGTCAGCTACCGCTCGGCGATCTTCTACACCAGCGATGGGCAGAAGCGTGTCGCCGAGGACACCATCGCCGACGTCGACGCCTCGGGCCTGTGGCCCGGCAAGGTCGTCACCGAGGTCACCGCGGCCGGCGACTTCTGGGAGGCCGAGCCTGAGCACCAGAACTACCTGCAGACCTACCCGAACGGGTACACCTGCCACTTCCCCCGTCCGGGGTGGAAGCTTCCGAAGCGGGCGTCGGCCTGACACCTCGGCGGGGGGGGGCCCGCGGCGGCCCCGCCGCGGGGGGGCGGGGGGGGCGGGCCCCCCCCCCCCCCCACAGGTTTTTGTTGGTGGGGCGGCGCGCGGCC